>JBGTGJ010000090.1:0-2138 GCA_041746775.1 bacterium | reverse complement strand
CGGGTCGAGGCCCCTCGTAAAAAAAAGCCACAAATAAATGACCAAAGACCTTCAGTATCTCCCTAATAATCGATTCTCAACCGCTACCCACTCGATATTCGCAAAAAACGCCTCGATATATTTCCCTTTCTCGGCTGGTTTATAGTCGAGCAAGTAGGCATGTTCCCAAACATCCATGACCAAGATAGGATTAAAGCCGGCGACGTTCCCTACTTCATGCAATGTAATCCAATGATTGGAAAGACGATGATTTCTTGGATCTTCATTACAGATCGCCCACCCTACCCCACGCATTTTACCAACGCTGACAAAATCGTTTTTCCAAGTTTCATAACTACCAAAGCTAGATTGCACTTCCTTGAGAAAATTCGAATGGGCAGCCGGTCTCCCCTTTCCTCCTCTTTTAAGATTTTCAAAATAGTATTCATGTAAAACCATTCCATTGTACTCAAAACCTAACCGCCTTTTGATTTCTGAATACTCGGGCATTTTTTCTTGATCCACTTTCCCTTTCTTTAAAAGATCATCGATTTCCTCGGTTAAACGGTTGGTCTCTTTGACGTAACCTTCGTAAAGTTTAAAATGCATCTCTAAGGTTTGATCGGAAATGCCGTGAAGATTGCTTAAATGGAAAGTCTTAGGTTCATAAAAATATTTTTTGTGATTTTTGGATTCAAGCACGTGAAGTTTCCTTGCAGATTTCATTTTTTTTCCTCCTTAGACAACTCATGGACGGGACTACGGCGAAAGATAAGTGAAATAATGAAAAGCACTAAAAACAAGAAAAACAAGACTTTTGCTGCCAATGCGGCTCCTTCCGCAATACCGGTAAACCCAAAAACCGCCGCAATCAAAGTGATCACTAGAAATGTTAAAGACCACGACACGTTATATCCTCCTACTTTAATAGTATGAGGATATTGGGGGCGCGAACTATCGGGGGATGCCTGGTTTATACTTGAGGAGTTTCCCTAAAAAGATCCTAAGGGAATTTCTGATTCTAGGTATCTAAGGGGAAGGTTTTCATGGCGTACTGCACCAATTCAGGACTTCTTCTTAGGTTTAATTTGTTTTTGATATTGGCATAATGAGACTCAATCGTTTTGATGCTTAAGTGAAGTACTTCTGCAATTTGTCGAGTCCCTTTCCCTTGGGCGATTAGATGTAATACTTCTAATTCGCGATCAGTAAGATTCTCTGGAGATGAATCCGAGATCGATTGCCCTGAAACAATTTTTTGTAATAACAAATCTTTCATTGAATCACTTGTATAGATTTCACCGGCTAAAACCTTACGAATGGCATTCACAATATTTTCAGTTGCCTCGTGCTTCATTAAATAACCTCGAGCGCCAGCCCTAAGACTCCGCTCAGCATAAAGAGATTCATCATGCATTGAAATAATCAGAATTGGAATTTTAGGATGATCGATAAGAATATTTTTTGTCAAATCAAGACCGCTCATTCCTTTTAGTGAAATATCTACAATCACTAGATCGGGTTTAAGTTTTTCGATGAGGGGAAGCGCTTCTATCGCATCTCCGGCCTCTCCTATGAAGATTAGATCATCTTCTTGATTAATTAATTGAGCAAAGCCTTGGCGGATTATTGGGTGATCATCGACCACCAATATTTTCTTTTTGCTATGATTGTTAGAATATCCGTTCGCACTCATATTCACTACCCCATGATTCGTCATGGCAATGATCCTCTCATCTTCAAATAAAATCAAAAAAAATCTTTCGTTAGTCTAATAGAATTTGGTATAAATTTTGAATTACAAAGAAAACGAGCAAGTAAGCATGCTACCACGGCCTTGGTCATTAATTTCTAGCTTCGCGTCGATCATCCTAGCCCGATATTTCATAATCTGAATTCCAATGCCTGATATGTTTTTAGTATTACCTTGAAAACCTTTGCCATTATCTTGAAGCATCAAAGTGGCTTGACCGTTCCGTTGGATTAAACTGATATCAATTTGTTGAGCTTTTCCATGCTTGATAGAATTATGAATCGCTTCTTGAGCAATTCGGTAAAGGTGAGTCGCCACATTATGATCTTCAATAAAAATAGGTGTCGGGCAATGGAACTGACATGAGACTTTAAAGAGGTGTTCGGTTCGCTTAGCGAGATCTCTA
>JBGTGJ010000089.1:0-4624 GCA_041746775.1 bacterium | reverse complement strand
GAGGCAAAACTGTCCAAAGCAAGCGCCGAAAAGGCGATTAATTCTCTCACCACTAACATCGGCAAGTGTCTCAAGCGGAAAGACAAGATCACACTAACCGGGTTTGGCACATTTCAAGTCAGTAAGCGCCAAGCCAGAACTGGCCGCAATCCGCAGACCGGTGCGCCGATTAATATCAAGGCATCGAATGTGCCGAAGTTTAAGGCGGGTAAGCAGTTGAAAATCGCGGTGAGATAAAATTTCGATGGAATGAATCTTAGGCCTTCTCGAATCGAGAAGGCCTTTTTTTAACCCCGTTTCAAAATTTCAAACGAATGCAAATGCCTCACATCTTTCCCCTGCACCATAAAGATCACCATCTCAGCTAGGTTAGTAGCATGATCAGCAATCCTTTCTAGATATCGACTGATAAACATCAGCCAGCAAGCCCGCTTGATGTTAGCAGGATCTTTTCCCATATACCCAACGAGCTCTTCAAAAATACGATGATTGAGCCCATCAATTTCATCATCGGACTCGAGGATCTTCTGAGCCAAGACAACATCTTCATTTACGAACGCATCCAACGCCCCTTTGACCATTTTCTGGACCTCTTCGGCCATTTTGGGGAGATCAATGAACGGTTTGAGCGGCGGCTCCTGATTAAGATCCAGCGCCCGCTCCGCAATATTGACCGCCAGATCCCCAACCCTCTCCAAATCAGCGACGATCTTTAAACCGAGTGTGATGAACCTTAAGTCAATTGCCGTCGGCTGACGCAGCGCTAAAAGGCGTAAACAGATCTCATCGACTTCAATCTCTATCCGGTTCACTTCGTGATCTTTTTCAATACATTTCTTCGCCAATTCAGAATCCCGCTCTACTACGGCTTTCATCGAATCCCGAATGAGGACTTCAATGCAGCTCGCCATGTAGAGGAGCTTTTCTTTGAGTTCGCGGAGTTCTGATTCGTATTGTTTACTGGTATGTTCCATATCATCCAAATCTTCCCGTAATATAATCTTCCGTCAACTTCTCTTTCGGTTTGGTAAAAATATTTTCGGTCTTGTCATACTCCACAATTTTCCCTCGCATAAAAAATGCGGTCTTTTGGGAGACTCGAGCGGCCTGCTGCATATTATGCGTGACGATGACGATACAGTACTGATTTTTTAAATTCTCAATGGTATCTTCAATGTGCGCGGTACCGATCGGATCAAGTGCCGAACACGGCTCGTCCATCAGAAGGACTTCCGGATCGACCGCAAGCGCACGGGCGATACAAAGTCTCTGCTGCTGCCCACCGGAAAGCTCCATCGCACTTTTATTTAATTTGTCTTTGACCTCGTTCCATAATGCAGCCTTGTGAAGGCTAGTCTCGGTGATCTCTTCTAACCTGCCTCGACTAGACACTCCGTGAAGCTTGGGTCCAAATAGGACATTTTCTAAAATACTTTTGGGAAACGGATTTGGTTTTTGAAAAACCATTCCAACACGACGTCTTAATTCTACCAGATTGACGGATTTGGAGTATATATTCTCTCCATCCAGCAACACATCCCCTCGAATTTTAATTTCACTGGAAATCTCACCAATCCGATTGATCGACTTGATCAAGGTCGACTTTCCACAACCCGAAGGACCAATAATTGCGGTGACCATCTTATCAGCGATCTTCATCGAAACATCGAACAACGCTTGCTCGTTGCCATAAAAATAATTCAAATCTTTCACTTCAATTTTTTTAGCATTTTGGGATGTCATGAATTAACCTCTCCGCAATTTCTTTCTAAACCGAATTCTGAGTAAAATAGCACTGAAATTTAACAGGAATGTGATCGCCAATAGCACCAGAGCAGTCCCATATTGGATCGGCCGAGTCAGTGCAACGTTGGTCGACTGGGTCGCCATGATGAAAATATGATAGGCGAGCTCCATAAATTGATCGAGCGGGTTGATCATTGGGAGAATTCCCCATAATTTTACCAAAGGAAGTTTAGGAAGAAAATACGCCGCTCCCGTAAATAGGATAGGAGCCGTCTCGCCAGCACCGCGACTGATGCTTAAGATCGCACCAGTGAGAATTCCGGGAAGGGATTGAGGCAACACCACACGCCGAATCATCTGCCAGCGGGTTGCCCCCAAACCATACGCCGCTTCTCGATGCGAGAGCGGAACCGACTTGAGTGCCTCTTCGGTGGAAACAATGATGACCGGAAGCACCAGTACCGCCAACGTCGCCGCCGCCCAGAGCAGCGCCGGTTGACCAAACAGCAACCCGGTTTGCAAAACTTGATCGAGCTTTCTACCCACGAACAGGATAAAAAAACCCAAACCAAATAGTCCAAAGACAATCGAGGGGACACCGGCAAGATTATTGATCGATGCACGGATGATCCTCGCCCCTTTTCTGTTTCCTGCATATTCGTTCAAATAAATGGCGGCAGAGACCCCTAAGGGAAGCGCCATTAAAATCATCAGAAGAGTAATGACGATCGTCCCAAAGATGGCGGGGAAAATCCCACCGCTGGTCATGCCGTGACTGGGAGCGGTAGAAAGAAAGTTCCATGAAATAGTGGAGATCCCCTGTTTGGTAATAAAGACAAGAATAAAAATAACCGCAAAAAGCACCACAAAGGCGCAGCCACGACAGACCCCTTCAAAAAAATGCCCCAAGATTTTTCTCCACAGATTCACAGCTTGAGTTTCCTTCTCATTCTCTCCACAACGATTTCCGAAAATAGATTAATAAAAAAAGTGAAGGTAAACAGAATGCAACCGACAAAAAAGAGGACATGATACGCCTCAGACCCATGTGCCACCGCCCCTAGTTCGGAGGCGATCGTCGCTGTCATCGTGCGCACACTTGAAAAGATATTATAGGTAAACACTGCGGCGTTCCCAGTCGCCATCAGCACAATCATCGTTTCCCCCAACGCTCGTCCCATTCCCAACAATACCGAAGCGGAGATGCCGGAAATTCCTGCAGGCAAAATCACTTTACTCAAAGTCTCCCATCGCGTCGCCCCCAGTCCATAACTCGCCTCCCGTAATTCGCTGGGAACTGCTCGCAAGGCATCCTCCGTCATACTGGCGATCACTGGAATGATAACAAGTGAAACTCCCAGCGCACCGACAAAGGCATTGAGACGAAACTCGGTATGAAACTGATTTTGCACGAAGGTGGCGATCACGCTTAACGCGAGAA
Source organism: bacterium (assembly GCA_041746775.1). Taxonomy (GTDB): domain Bacteria; phylum UBA10199; class UBA10199; order DSSB01; family DSSB01; genus JBGTGJ01. The sequence goes on along the minus strand of JBGTGJ010000089.1, from coordinate 1,437 downwards.
AACCGATCACGACGGTAGGAACCCCCGCCAGAATTTCGATCGTTGGTTTTAAAAAATTGCGCACTCGCGGTGAAGCCAGTTCGGCTAGATAAATACCGCAGCCAATTCCAAGAAAAGTAGAAATGAGGGTCGCGGGAAGGGCGACTAAGAAACTCCCCGTCAATAGCGGCAACAGCGAATATTTTGGAGTCGAGCTGACCGGCTGCCAGATGAAGGAAAAGATCTCTCTCCCCTCAAAATCCAAGGTTTTACTACCGATAAATTGCAAAGGGTTGATAGTCTGCAGCGCCTGTAAACCCTCTTTGAATAAAAATAAAAAAATGAGGGCGATCAAGACAATCGCTAAATAACCGTTACAGGCTAAGAAAAAATGAATCAGCCCTTCCCACAGCTTTTGCTTGAAAGAATAATGTTTTAAGTCGTGCCCATTTTTCACATGAGGAGAAGACCCGATATGGGGTGGAGATTTCAAGGAAAATGATTTTTGAGCAAGTTGTTCCATGATCGCGGTGGTCGTTCTAGTTGAGTGGAACGTATCCGACTTGCTCCACTACCTTCTGCCCTTCGGCACTGAGCATCCAATCGACATACCCTTTTACTTCGGCACGAGGGGTCCCAGCATAGTAGACATAAAGATTTCGCGAAATAGGATACTGTTGAAGACGAATGGCGATCATGTTTACTTTTCCGTCAGGGCTTAGCGGACTAATGGCGGTAGCAGTGTCATCTTTTTTCAGCGGAAGCACCTTCAGTTCTGGACGATTTTCAAAATAGGATACCCCTCCATAGCCAATCCCATTGGGATCACGTGAAACCGCCTCAGCTACTGCACCGGTGCCAGGCAATGTTTGACAATCCGGGGCATAATCTCGTTCTCCCAAGACATGCTCCTTAAAAAAAACATAAGTCCCACTGTTGGCCTCGCGACAATAACGGAGAATTTTTTGATCGCTCCCACCCAGCTCTTTCCAGTTATTAAAATGCCCGGTGTAAATCCCCATCAATTGCTGCAGCGTCAGTTGTTGGATCGGATTATTTTTGTTCACCACCACCGCAAGTCCATCAAAGGCGACAGCAACTTCGGTGAGCGCCCCTCCTTCCCCCTTTGCTTTTTCCAACTCTTCGGATTTGGCTTGTCGACTTAGGTTGGCAATATCGGTCGTTCCATTGAGTAAGGCGGCGATCCCGGTTCCACTCCCCCCTCCCGTCACCTGGACGGTCGTCTCAGGATGAGATCCCATGTAAGTCTCCGCCCAACGCTGTCCCAAAACCACCATCGTATCGGAACCTTTCACCGTAATATTCCGAGACGAAGCCCCTTCGGTTTTCTCTTGAGCGGGTGGAGCGGCACCTTGCTCTCCTCCCGATTTCGTCCCTTTACAATATGAAAGAGAAAAAATCGTGAGACAGAGCGCCGTTAAAATTGAAATGGATTGA
>JBGTGJ010000088.1:0-1504 GCA_041746775.1 bacterium | reverse complement strand
AACACGGACCGCTTCTCTGATAAGATCGACACCGGTGGCGAGTTCCGTGACGCGATGTTCGACTTGAATACGCGCGTTAATTTCGAGGGCGTAAAATTCTCCGGTCGAAGGATCCACCATGAATTCGACCGTTCCGTGGCCGGTATAATTGACTGACTTGGCAGCTTTCGCAGCCGCTTCATACATTTTTTCCTTAAGGCCAGGAATACGACCAAAAACTCGCGCCGGGAAAACCTCGATTAATTTTTGCGACTTCTCTTGGAGGGTGCACTCTCTTTCTCCCAAGATGACTGTGTTGCCAAAGCGGTCGGCCATGATCTGAAATTCCACGTGATGGTATCTGGATATATTTTTTTCGGCGAGAAGATCTCCCTTACCAAAAGCTTTGAGTGCCTCTTCGAACGCTTTTCCGAATTTCGTTCGAATTTCTTCAACGGTTCTTACTAAAACTTGTCCTCTCCCGCCCCCACCCGCGATCGCTTTAAGTCGCATGGGGAATAGTAGTTCACCGTTTTGAATTAGGCCTAGGGACGTAAGCTCAGTAATAAGATCTGCAGCATTATCATAACCTCGACGGGTCCCAGGTACCACCGGTACGCCCGCTTTGGTAAAAGCAAGTTTAGCGACATCTTTATCCCCAGCTCCTTCCATCGATTTAACAGAAGGGCCCATCCAAACCACTCCTGCTTTGTTGGCAGCGGCAACTAATTTCGCATTTTCTGAAAGGTAACCATACCCTGGATGGATGGCATCAGCGCCAGACTCTTGAGCCGCTTTCACGATCTCGTCGATATTTAGATAATTTTCAAAACTTTTCGGTGTATTTTCTGCCTCGACGATTCGAATCTCTCCGCCATAAGATTGCACCTCTTTGACCCAGCTTTGTTTCGCTTCATAAGCAGTGACCAAAACAATCGGTGTGATCCCTTCTTGATGCAGCGTGCGAGAAATTCTCACTGCGATTTCACCTCGGTTAGGGATCAAAACCCGTTTGAGCTCAGGTTTGGTGAGTATGTCTAATCCCTCAGGGCGAAGTGCGATGTAGAGTTCATAAAATTGTTGTTGGGTAAAATCTTCTCGGCCGATGAGTTGTTCTCGGGCAATCTCTTTGTTGGTTCGAATCGTTCTTAGTGCCTGCTGAGTATTCAGAACGGATCCGCTGTCATCCTTGAGGCGATCGATTCTGTAATTTTCCAAAGCTTCTCGAACCTGTTGAATCTTTTCAGGAGGAAAAGATTCTGCCAAAGGGGCAGGTTTGAAAAACATCTCGTGGGGACCTTTTGTCGTTTCCGCCTGAAGTTTTAGATTTCTGTTAAATCCCTCAACCCCTTCGCTAGTGGCCCAAGCTAATTCAGGTCCAAACTTGGGGAGCTTCCAACGAGGTCCATTTTCCAAAGTGAACTTGGATTGAATATCCAAATCGTGCAGATAATTTTGCGCCCCTCTTCCCATCATCCACGGAGAGACCTGTCCCATCACCCAGAACGATCCCAATAGTCCCGCT
>JBGTGJ010000087.1:0-6683 GCA_041746775.1 bacterium | reverse complement strand
GGAGATGAATACTCGCCTGCAGGTCGAACATCCAATCACTGAAATGGTGACTGGCGTCGATCTAGTCAAACTCCAGATCATGGTTGCTCAGGGGGAAAAACTCCCTTTCAAGCAAGAAGAGATTCAACAACGAGGCCACGCGGTAGAATGCCGAATTTACGCCGAAGATCCATTCAACAATTTTATCCCTTCGCCAGGCACGGTGGTTGACATGCAATATCCTCTTGGTCCTGGCATTCGACTGGATAATGGAATCTATCAAGGTTTCAAAATACCAACCGAGTACGATCCGATCTTAAGTAAACTCGCGGCGTGGGGAAGAGATCGAGAAGAGGCGATCAGCCGCATGCAACGGGCCTTGGCGGAGTATCGGATCAGTGGCCCCAAAACGAATTTGTATTTTCATCGTCGAGCTCTGAATGTTCCTGATTTTGTCAAAGGAACCTACGACACTCATTTTGTGGATAAATATATGAAAGAGATTTTGAGTGTTCCACGCGAAGCGACCGAAAAGGCGATGATGGCGGCTGCACTGGCAAAATTTCTAGAGGAGTCTCGAAGTAAACCAGCTTCTGGAGCCACCTCAGCTCAAAATATTTCCAACTGGAAAACACAAGGAAGACAGGAAGGGCTGCGAAGATGACACGGCGTAGTTACACCATCTTGCTTGAAGAAGAAGAGCACCAGGTAGAAATCACTTCCACAGAAAATGGTTTTCAACTTGAGCTCAATGGAAAATCCCACCACTTCGTCCCGCTCGCCAATAAGCCCCCCCTCTTTTCGTTCCTCATGAATGACTCCGAAGTCGTGGAAGCCGACATTACTTGGCGCCAAGACCAATGTGAACTCAACCTCCACAATATCCCTTACAAAATGGAGGTCTTCGATCCACGACGCCGGATCATCTCCCAGAGTGGAACAGATGGCGGCAGTGGCCTCATCTCAGCCCCAATGCCAGGAAAGATCGTCGATATTAAAGTTAAATCTGGAGATGTCGTCAAAAAAGGGGATCCGATCATCATCATCGAAGCGATGAAGATGCAGAATGAACTTGGCGCTCCCATCGACGGAACTATTAAAGAGGTTTACATCAAGTCCGGAGAAGCAGTGGAATCAGGGCAAAAACTAGCGGTGATAGAAAAATAATTTAAATAAGGAAGAGCTCCCCAATTTTTAAGTAAGATTGACACTCAAGGGGAGCCTCAGGTAGGGGATCCGCTCACTTGAAGGGAGTATTTCTTCATGACGGATAAAAAGGCCGCACTCGATTATCACTCCACCGGGCGACCCGGAAAGGTTGCCATCACCCCCACCAAACCATGCAGCACCCAAGAGGAATTGGCACTCGCCTACACCCCAGGGGTTGCAGAGCCGTGTTTGGAAATTGAAAAAAATCCTTTAGAAAGTCTTCGTTATACCGCTCGTGGAAACCTAGTGGCCGTGGTCACCAATGGAACGGCGGTGCTTGGATTGGGAAATATCGGCCCGTTGGCCGCTAAGCCGGTGATGGAGGGGAAAGCGGTTCTATTTAAAGAATTTGCCGATATCGATGTCTTTGATTTGGAAATCAGCGAAAATAATCCTGAAAAATTGGTCGAAATCATTCAATCATTGGAGCCGACTTTTGGGGGGATTAATTTGGAGGATATCAAGGCACCGGAATGTTTTTATATCGAAGAACAACTTTCGAAGCGGATGAAAATTCCTGTCTTCCATGATGACCAACATGGAACCGCCATCATTACGACTGCGGCACTGCTCAACGCTGTGGAGCTTCAGGGGCATAAAATAGAACAACTCAAGATCGTTTTTTCAGGAGCTGGGGCAGCGGCAGTAGCATGCGCAAAAATGTTCATGAGCGTGGGGGCACAAAAATCGAATATCTTTCTGTGCGACCGACACGGCATCGTTACTACCGACCGGAAAGAATTAGAACCGTATCGAGGATTTTTTGCTCAACAGACCAAGGCCAAAACACTCGCGGATGCGATGAAAGATTCCCATGTCTTTGTTGGATTATCTTCTAAAGGATTAGTCACTCCCGAAATGTTAAAAACAATGGCTCCCAAAGCGATCGTCTTTGCGATGGCCAATCCGGATCCGGAAATCGGTTATCATGAAGCGTTGAGTGTAAGGTCAGACATCGTTATGGCAACAGGTCGATCTGATTTTCCCAATCAAGTAAATAACGTTCTTGGATTCCCGTTCGTCTTTCGTGGGGCGTTGGATGTAGGGGCGACAAAAATCAATGAAGCCATGAAACTGGCGGCGGCTCATGCACTGGCAAATCTTGCGAAGGAAAAAGTTCCACTCTCGGTTTGTATGGCATATCGTTTAAAGGAACTGCAGTTTGGTCCTGATTATATTATTCCGAAACCTCTCGACCCTCGAGTTCTTCTTCACGTTGCCCCAGCCGTGGCTCAAGCGGCGATGGAATCAAAACTTGCCACCAAACCGATCCAAGATTTCATGGCGTATCATCAAAAACTACAAAGTCTGCTGATCCACAAATTCAAACGGGATGACGCCATGGAGGCATCAACTCTCGATTGGCAGAACGGCGCTTTTGCACTCTAGCCTTTCATCCTAAAATTGGGAAACAGGGAGATGAAAAAAAATCAACTTTTTACCTCAATCAAAGTCACTCTCTTCTTTTACTTTCTAGTTTTTCTAACCCAATTAGTTTTGTTTTTTCTCTTTCCTCCTTTTCATGTCGCCTCTCCCGATCAGGAGAATATTCCATTTTTCATCAAGTTGAGTTTTGCGACACATTTCGGAACGGTTTTACTTTTATATCTCTTGTGGGGATTGTTGTTGGGAATCGTCAATAGCCTTGTCGTCAGAATTTTCTTTAATACAAAAACAGAACCTTTTCCCTACTTCTCGCTCGTCGGTTCACAATTTTTATTTAGCCTGTTATTGATTTTTATTTTTTACCCTGCTTCACTGACCTCACTTCCTGGGCTTGAATATCTCCCTTTGGGTCTCACCTATTTTATCTTGATGTTGGGAATGCTGGTCATCTTTTGGAAAGGAATCAAACGTTGGCAAGTCCCCATTGGTAAAAAGATTATTTCGTTTGGTTTGAGTTGGTTGATTTTGGCAGGGGCGGTCATTTCCTTGATGTTACCAACATCATTGAACCTTCCTCCACGAAAACTTTCTCCACAAAATAATTCAACCGATATCGTTTTATTAGGATTTGACGCATTAGATGGAGATTCGGGAAACAAAGGGATTGCAGCAAACCTTCCAGAAAAAGTGGGGGGGATGATGTTTACGAACGCCTTCACTCCCCTACCATTAACTCACCCTGCTTGGAACTCGATCTTGAGCGGCCTCTATCCCACGCATCACCGCACACGATTTTTTTTCAGCTCACCGCAAGATCCCCTTTATCCCAATCTGTATCTTCCTTGGCGGCTGAAGAATGAAGTTGGTTATCAAACCTTATTCGCCTCGGACCAACCAGAAACCAGTTACTTTAATCATCAACAAGGGTTTGAAGATTCTCTCTTTCCGATGAAAGGATGGAGAGCACATCTCAACGCGATGATTTTGAATCATTTTATTTTTCCCGCCATCTGGTTGAACAACTCTCATATTGATCAGCTACTTTCACGTACCATCAACACCCCTTCCATTTTTAATTTTGACTTAAATCGGTTTTTTAATTTTTCGTTTGAACAATTAGCCAATCTTCCTGATGGCCCCAAATTGATGGCGTTTCATACCTGTTATTTACATACTCCAATCCGGCTGACTTTTTGGGAGACTTCAGAGATTCCCAATTATTTAACCTTGTCTCCTCGGATGTTTTCTTTCGCCAAATGGCCCAAGCCAGGTAGGCACAAGATTCAAACACCAAAAAACTGGGTTAACCCCTACTTTGTCCGCCGAGAAAAGCTGATAAACTTCCTTCCTCAACTCATTGCAGAATTGGAAAGAAAAAAATATTTACAGAATGATTTGATTCTTTTTCTTTCGGACCATGGCGAACGCTTTTTGGAAGGGTATGAAATCTATGGCGGCATCCACGGAGTCGATCTCAAGACCAGGGCACAAAACAACGTGGTATTGACTCTATTTGATCCCAAAGAACAGACACTGAAAAAAATCGATCACCACGTCAGCCTAGTCGATGTCACCCCTACTCTACTTAAGAGAATCGGGCTTGATACCAAGGACCTCCCTTATGACGGCGTCGCACTACTGGATCCCCAAGGAAATTTTCAGCCCCCTCCACAACGACCGATCATTGTTGAATCGATGGGATGGATTGAAGATGAAACTGAAAAGAATAAATTTCCTCAAATCTCGATCAGAAGTTTAGAGGAAAGCTTGATTTACAGCCACGATGGCACCGTCACGATTGGCCCGGATTATTATGAAAGGGTATTGCTCAACAAAGAATTTACCGATCTTACGCAAATCCCCCCGATGACCATGGGAAAGGAGAATCATGTCCCATAATTTCCGCTATCTCATCTATGATATCGAAACCTGTATCGATAAACCTCTGTTGAACAAAGTTTGCTATGCCGACCAAAATTTTTCAGATGAAGAGGCTTATCAGGCACAGGTAGCGGAACTTGCCAAGGACGATCGGACTTTTATTAATCCCTCCTTTCACATCCCGATCAGCATTGCAGCGATTGGGCTAAATCCTGAGTTTGAAATTCTAAAAATCGGACTCATGGGAAAAGGCTCCAAAAATCCTCGCCACCTGGTGGAACATTTTTGGGAGACCTACAACCAAAGCGCTCCAGTCTTGGTCGACTTCAATGGCAAAGCATTCGACCTACGCGTCTTAGAGCTAGGGGCGTTTCGACTCGGCATCCCGCTCCGTTCCTCCCACTACGAAAAGTTTGGACCACGCTACCGTTTTAATGAAGAGCACCACCTCGACCTCCACGAATTCCTCACCAACTATGGCGCGATCCGTTGGAAGGGGGGCTTGAATCTCTTTTCCAAAGCGCTAGGAAAACCGGGGAAGATGGATACCAAAGGGGAAATGGTTCAGGAACTTTATGAAAAAGGGGAAATTAATCGGATCGATGACTACTGCCTTGGTGATGCGATGGATACTTATTTCGTTTTTCTGCGAACACTGGTCTTACGCGGAGTTTTGGATTTGAAGCGGGAGCGGGAGTTGGTGGAGATGGCGAAAGTGGAGATGGAAAAAATGCGTGAGAATGAAGGATACTACACCCATTATTTGGAGGCATTTAGGTTTTGGGATCCGGAGGTCGATTTTTTTATTCCCCCACCTCCAACCGAAAACTCTCCTCCTCCACCGAACCATCCGGATTCGTAAACTCAAGCGTAAAATCAAATAGTCCAAATTCTTTTGGCACCCCCTTCACTGTTCCATCCGGCATGATCTCCATCCCCTCCGGGATCTCTCCATCGACTAATACCACCTCTTCAGGAGGGGGATCTCTTGGAGTTCCGATAATCACCACCAACCCCTCCGTGTCGACAAATCCCCCACCCCATGACACAAACCACACAATCTCCCCTCCACAAGCGATGAAGGAAAGTAATGAGGAAAAAATGAGGATTTTTTTAAGCTTGGAAAACACCCCACACCTCCAATCCCCTCTTGAAAATGATAACTCGATTCGAGATGGGTGGATAGAGCGGAAGCAACTTTCTTAAATCCCTTCCGATACTTACTCAGCTACTTCTCAGGAAATCATTATGGGAAATCTAACATTAGATCTGCGCCTTGAGGGGATATTCCCCTTCCATAAGATCACATCAGACCAATACAGTTTGGCCAGCCGCTTCACCCCTCGTTTGAATTGGGAGATCTTGCCGCAACTTTCACTCGTCACTTCCCCCACATTGCAGGTTGGAACCACCGGGCCGTTGACACAAAATCAGATCCGATTTTTTCGGCTGCAACCCGATCCACGTTTAGTGCTCAGTCGATATGTTAAAGGGGATGCGGACCTGCGCACCGATATTCAGCAAGCGTATGTCCGCTGGGAACCGACTCAAAATTTTCAAGTTCGAGTGGGGCGCGATCTTTGGGATACCACCTTACAAAGTCGTTTTCGCAACTGGTCCTACGCGGGATTTACCGATGCGAATGTTGCCGATGCGTGGATCAGTTTGGGAGTGGGAGGAGAAGTACACTTTCATAAACCTCCGACTCAGCAGATCCCTTTCGATCTAAAAGTTTTTGGAAGTGGTGCTTATGGCGGGCGAGGAGAATCACTGGGACTTCTTCAAGGACTTGCTACATTTCTTACGTCTCAAAAATATCCCGATTGGGTCAGCGTGCTGGGAGCTTCGGTGAGTTATTCAAATTATCCAACAGGAACTTTGGCCGAGCTCTATCCAGGAGTCTCTCCAAAAGTTAGCGGGAGAGGAGTTTCTCCTTCGATTTATCTTCAACAAGGGATCGGAAAATATATGGATCTTCAAGTTGGATACGGAGCTTTTGCCTCTTTCTCAGGAAGGAGTGAAGAAAACGCACCCGATTTGAAAGGGAGACGCGGGTTAACTCTTGCCGCTGACTTTCATCAAAAATATTGGGGGTTGCACGCTAACTATGCCCGAATTTGGCGGGATGATTTAGAAGGATTAACTCAAACTCGTGTGGAAGATTTGATAGAATTTTCGGGGCGCTGGATGGTCTTTGGACAACAAAACCGGATCGTCAATATTACTTT
>JBGTGJ010000086.1:0-11120 GCA_041746775.1 bacterium | reverse complement strand
TTTCACTCCTTATCGGACTAATCCCGGGGCAAAAACAGCAACAACAAACCTATTTGGTCCAATCGGAAAAGCGCGTTGCGTTTGGAAATTTACTCGCCGGACTTTCGCATGAACTCAACAATCCTCTCACCTTCATCTATTCCACTTTGGAACCGTTGAGGGAATCGCATCAATACCTAAAAAATCTGCTTAAGAATCCGGATGAAAAAACCCAGGGGGTTTTTCAGGATTTAGAAAAAATCGTGAATAATATGGAAAAGGGGATCGACCGTGCCGAAGGGATCATTAAACAGTTTCGAGAATTTCCTGCCTCCCAATTAAAGGAAAAACAGGAGATCAACCTGGAGGAGCTGATCGATAAGTGTATCGATCTCCTCGCGCACAAGTGGAAAGACAAGATTCAGATTCAAAAAGATTATGAAGGGGTCCCCAAGATCGCCGGCCGAACGGTGGAGCTGGAACAGGCTTTCACCAACATCCTCTCTAACGCCTTCGATGCCAGCCCGGAGGGGGGAATTGTGAAGATCGCTAGCCATCAGGTCACCGCCGGAGTTAAAATAACTATTAAGGATATGGGGGCTGGAATTCCCAGAGAAGTGATCAGCAAGATCTTTGATCCATTCTTCACTACCAAAGGTCAAGGGGAAGGGACCGGTCTCGGTTTAGCTATTACGCTGCAGATTATTAAAAATCATCGTGGATCGGTCGAAGTCATCTCTGAAGAAGAGGAAGGGACCGAATTCTTGATTTTTTTACCGTACTGAAATGGAAAACAAACCGACTATTCTTTACGTCGACGACGAGCAGGAAAATTTGGATGCGTTCAAATTTGCCTTTGCTTCACTATTCCATATTAAAACTGCCCTTTCAGCTGAAGAAGCATTGAAAATCATTTCACAAGAAGAGGTCGCCATCCTTCTCGCCGATCAGAGAATGCCGAAGATGACCGGCATTGAACTTTGCGAAAAATTGATTGAATTGAAACCGGAAATCGTCCGGATGATTCTGACTGCTTATACTGAAACAGAACTTTTGCTCAGTGCCATTCGTCGAGGTCATGTGCAGGACTATATTGTCAAGCCGTGGAAGAAAAGTGAGCTCAAACCTATTTTAGAAAAAGCATTGGAAGAATACTCGCACCGAAAAGAAAAGATGGAAGCATTACAATCTCGCACGACCAAAGTTCAATCCCTCGAAGAAGATCTCTTACAGATCTATGACAACCGAGGGATGGTGGGGATTGATTCCGGACTCAAAGAAATTTTTCAAACCATCAAAAAAGCCGCTCCCAGCGATACCACGATGCTGCTCACGGGAGAAACAGGCACGGGAAAGGAACTCATTGCCCGCATCATTCACTCCGAAAGTAAAAGAAAAGACCAGCCGTTCATCCCGGTCCATTGCGCCGCCTTCGCCAAAACGTTGATTGAAAGTGAACTATTTGGCCATGAGAAAGGGTCTTTCACCGGAGCCGATCAGCGGCGAGTGGGACGCTTTGAATTGGCGAAGGGAGGGACTCTATTTCTAGATGAAATTAGCGAAGTTCCACCGGAGATCCAGGTCAAACTGCTTCGTGTTCTGCAGGAAAGAGAAATTCAGCGGGTGGGAGGAAATCAAAATATCCCGATCGATGTCCGTCTGATTGTCGCGACGAATAAGGATTTAGCCACCGAAGTCCGAGCCGGAAATTTTCGAGAAGACCTGCTTTATCGACTGAAGGTGATCGAGCTGAAGATTCCACCATTAAGGGATCGAAAAAACGATATTCAATCTTTGGCTCAATATTTCTTAAAAAAATATTCCGCGAAAGTTGGAACTAAACCCACCCTCACCTCTGCAGCCGTCAACCATTTGTGCCAATACGACTGGCCTGGCAATGTCCGAGAGTTGGAAAACATCATCGAGCGTGCCGTCATCTTAAGCCAAGGGGCTCCGATCGATCGAGAAGATTTAAATTTGCCGATTGAAGAGATGCTGAGAACTGAGAAAATTAATATGAAAGAAATTGATGTAGAAAAGATCTCGGCCAAAAATCTTCGTTCTGAAACTCAAAAATTTGAAACGCAGCGAATGGCCGAAGCACTGATGAAAACGGGTGGGAATATCGGAGAAGCAGCGAGATTACTAGGAATGGCGAAGAGTACGCTGTTTTATCGGTTAAAGAAGAATGGATTGATTTAGGGAATTAAGGAATAAATCTATAAATAAAATCCCCTTCCTTATTCAATTTCCGAAATTATAAATGTCCCCGCAAACGTAAATGACTCCCCTGTCATAGGGTTGAGCAACAGCATGCACCGATAATCCAACTTTAATCTCCCCTCACATCCAGGGATGCGAAATTTCCCGGTCAATTGGGGCTGATCGTTCGGATCATTCGGGTCACAACTTAGCGGGTCCTGCCGTGTCATCACCGCACTATCCGCAATCCCTCCGGTCAGAAGTGACATCCCCATCCCTGTCTCCATTACATCATCGGTGATCGCGGCGATCAGGTCGCTAGTCAATTCGGGGATGAAGTCGTCAACAAATACCGCATTGGTGGTAGGAAGACACGAATCCCCCTCGCAGACCACGAGGTTTAAGATACTATTAATCCGTTGCCCATTCTGTTCTTCCCCTCCAACCACCGTAAACTCCAGCGAACCACAAGCACTCCCTTCATCATCAGGATCTTGCCCTTCACAGAAAAGAGGATCAACAGTCGGCACCCCTGGGATATTTTCATCAAAACCATTGAGGATTAAAACTGCCAACACCTTTCCTTCGGAGGCACCAAACTCAACCGCCCCTCCATTGACACGGTTCAACACCCAACTGCTTTCCACTATTTGGTCAAACACTCTTTGGTTATTTACTAGACGTGAAACAGCAACATAACGAAAGGTCATGGTCCCTTTATTTTCGGAACCATTAAAAGAACCATCACTATCTTGAATAATTGCGGAACCAACTCCTTTTCTCAACTCGGAACCAGGAGGAACGACAATATTGGGATCGGTATAAGGGAAATCGAAAAAATCTAACGTGGCCGCAGCCCGATCTCCATTGTTGAAGGTGACCGCCGTACGGGTGGTAAAAGTATCACGGAAATCATCAAGGAATGGGGTGCGCGTGACGACGCTCCCTTCCGCCATATCGGTACAACCGGTGAAACTACCGTTGGAGTTAAAGTTTTCAAATTGAACCAAGGGTGTAAGTAGAGAGTCCTCAGGACAACGAGAACCTTGAGCCTGGGCCTTTAAACCTTTTTGACTGAGGGATAAATTCGCGCCACCGACGGGATTTCCGCTGGCGACAACGATTCGAGAATCTGGATTGAGCGCACCCGCAAAAGGGATCGGCAGCGAAACCGGCCGCTCCGCCCCACCGCAGGACCATAAGAACAAACTAAGTAAAAGAACAAAAATGACCCTAAAGCGCCCCATAATCCACCCCCCATTTGGAAATTATCAATGAATGAATATAGACTTTGCAACCACAAAAAAATAAAGGCACCCACTATTGTCAACAACAGCAGGTGCCTTTGCTTTGATTAACCTTATTTATTTATCAGAAAACCAGCTGTAGGTAGAGATCTCGTAAACAGCTGGAGGCCCATCAGGCGCGTGAAATAAGCAATTAGAAACAACATGACCGATTTTTGAATAGAGATTTGCATAGGCCTTGGGGGTTCCTGGAAGAACACTTATACTCACTCGACCGCGCCCCGCATCGTGCACCAAGTCGCTATTTTCTGGTAATGGCACATCATTGTGGAAAGCACTCATCCCCGTATAAACATCTTCTAAACATCTTCTGGAATAATCGTTGCGGTAAAACCACCTTTTAACCCGGCATTGATGGTCAGTTCGAAATACCCATTTCCGCTCATCATGGGACCAAAATTAGCATTGGCTGTCCCTTTAGAACCATCCTTAAAGGTGACTTCAATGTTGTTTGTGGTGAAATTAGCGCCACGTTCCCCTCCTCTTAAAATCACACTTTCGAAGATCCCGATGGTATAATCGTATCAGCTGCCTCAACCTTAACAAAAAAACCTGTTGAGACTATGGATAGACTTCCTATCAGAAATAATTTTTTGAACATTGACTTCATGATTAACCCCCATTGATTGAAAAGGACCCACATCCTCTTTTACAATTTGTTTTTGCCATGCACCCTCGTGATGCATCGCAGGTTTTATGATTTCCCTCACTCCATGATTTTTTGGTAACAGGACTCTTAAGAAAGCAAAATAAAAGCCAAAAAATAGAAATGACCTCTATTTTAAAAACCATCATACCAATGGTTCCGCTTTACGATCCTCAAAGGACACCCCTGTTCAACCATTCCAACCCGTGCGAAAGGGATCAGATCGATTTGAAATCTCAAATTTTTCAAAGGTGAGATAACTCGCAAAAATGAGGGGCGAGTGCGAAGAATTGGTAAGATAAAATTGGCGACGGGAAGCGAAGTTTCTAATGTCTGAATATGATCGTTCGGAAATTAAAAAAAATGGATTGATTTAAAGTTTTCTTGAAATAATCCAGCTCCCTTCAATCGTGACAATCTGAAACGACACCGGATTAACTAAGATAAAACATCGATAACCGAGTTGCAGTGGACCAAAATTATCACACAAGTCTTTAAACATCCCGGTCTGTTCGGTACAATTCAATGGAGTCAGATCTTGATCCGTTCCATCGGAGGCAGGATAAAAAACCATCTGCTGGTTATCCTGAAAAATCGCCTCGTTAAAGGCGGGATCATCGACGAAATCGGTCCTCACTTTTTCTGAAACCACTTCCACCAATTCAGGGATCGCATCATGAAGCAGATGGATTTGACGGCCAATCAAACAATTACTGTCACCATCACCAATGCACAATTGCACATCCAGCAAGGCGTCAAACCGATCAGGCGTGACATTAAATTGATCCAAAACGGTGTCAGTCTCAGTTCCAACGGGATTAGCATTGCCGGTGAGAAATATGGGATTGGATAATCTCATTGGGCTTTCCGAGACATGGGTGGCAAAACCCTGAGTAATAATCGTAAGCAAAATTTCATCCGCAGGAGTACCCGATCCCGAATTGGGACCTACGCCATGCACGTAAACCGCCGACTTTTCTTGGGTATGAAATAAAAAATCCCCATTCGCACATGCAACCATCCCCAAACCAAATCGGGCATCGACCAACTCACCCAGCGTAAAATCCCCTACCCCTTCACTAATATTTCCCGAACAAGCCGCCTTTCTAAAGACCGCTTGTGGCTGCTCACAAGTGGAAGGAACCGTCACATCATTGATGTCAAAGGTCGGCTCAAACAGGCTGGGATATTCGAAGCATTCAAGATTATCTGATGTCACTTGGGTTCCATTTCCCAAATCGAAGGAGGCGGTGAGGAAATAATTTCTCTTAATTCCTGAAGAGATATTCGTGATCACCGGATCAGTTAGGGTATCTAAGAAGAAAGTAGTAGAACCCTGCTCTGCGCCCGTTCCTGCATCAAAATTTTTCCAGACAAGGGTTGAGGTATCCCCCACCGATTGATTTTTTATCGATAAACTTCCAACGGGGTTGCCACCCACCGGAAATCCATTGGAAACCACGACGGTAGTGTCCCCGGTGTAAGAGCCTGCAAAAGGAATGGGAAGTGAAACCGGCCGTTCGGCGCTACCGCACGACCATAGAAAGAAACCAAGAATAATAATGAAAAATATCCTAATCCTCTCCACTTGAACCCCCCTACTAAGTATTATGAATCAACGGACTCTAACTTTGCAATTCCAAAAGCAAAATAGAACCTCTATCAACGACCCATGAAAAATATTCTAAAATATCTATACTAATATTTTCAGCAATAATGAGGCCAATTTGACAGGTCGCAACAAGAGCTAAAATATTATTGAAAACCGATGGTTAACAACACTCGTGGCTATGAACCATCCAACAACTTCGTTCGAAAGCGGGCGAAAGAAATCTAAAATATTTTTCTTCGATATCACTCATGTTAATAAAACATACTGTAATGAGAGAGGACATATTCTGTTGGATTAGTACCAGGACCCGCAGGAGCATGATATAAACAGTTCGAGACTACCGCAAAAATTCTTTGATAGAAGGCTCGGTGGACCCGTGAAGTACCTTTCAAAATTTCTATCACTTCGGCCGTAGCCTGTCCGGCATCCGATACCAAGTCGGCATCTTCAGGAGGAACAGGAAGGATATTTGGACCCATGCGAATTCCTTCGAAATCAGGAGCAATTCTTACCTTAAACCCACCACCCCAGTTGGGACGCACGGTGACATAAAAGGCCGGTTCTTCTCCGCGCATCAGAGGACCAAAATCAAAATCGACTTTCCCTCCCGTATTGTCTCCTAAATTCATATTGCAGTTATTTGTGGTAAAATTTGGGCCAGGTTGACATCCCCCGGCGATCACCAAGGTAAAAAAACGTTTGCCTGGAAGTGACGCGGAAGGTTTCTTCGCCTGAGCTTGGAAAGACAGACCCAGCGAGATCATGGATAGAGTTCCTACGAGGAACAGTTTTTTAAAAATCCCCTTCATAGATACCCCCTCTTAAAAGAGAAAGCGCTCACCATCGAGTGAGCGCTTGAATTCTTTAAGTTCACTTCTCTTAATAAAAAAAGCTGTAGTGTGAGAGAACATACTCTGTGGGATTAGCACCCGGACCGTTGGGAGAGTGATATAAACAGTTCGAGGCCACACCAAAGATTCTTTCATAAATATTTCGATAGGCACGAGAAGTTCCTGGCAAGATAGTCACCACTTCTGTAGTAGCTTTTCCGGCATCCAATACTAAGTCAGCATCCTCCGTAGGGGCAGGCATGACATTAGGACCCATGCGCAGGCTCTCGAAATCAGGAGAAATTCTCGCCTTAAAACCACCCCCCCAATTGGGACGCACAGTGATATAAAAGGCCGGTTCTTCTCCGCGCATCATCGGACCAAAATCGAAATCGACCTTCCCTCCAGTATTATCTCCTAAATTCATATTACAGTTAGTCGTGGTAAAATTGGCGCCAGGTTGACATCCCCCAGCGATAACAAAGGTAAAGAAGCGTGTACCCGGAAGTGTAATAGATGCATTCGCCTGAGCTTGGAAAAACCCAAACGATATGATGAATAGAGTTCCTACAAGGAATAGCTTTTTATAAATCGACTTCATGATTAACCCCCTTGGATTCTTTAAAAAGAGGACCCACATCCTCTTTAACAATTTAATTTCGCAATGCATCCCCATGATGCATTACTCAAATTTCAAACTCGGCCTTGATGTCGAGTTTTTATCAATGCGTGTATGAATGGGGATAAAAGCAATAAAAAGGCCAACCCGCAGAAACAAAAATATATAGTGATTATAAAGAGTTATGGATTCTAGACGAAGACAACTTCGCGTTATGTCGTGCGAAACGGTTCGAAACGATGCAAGCGGTTTGGTGAGCCGTACCTCCTCACCGATTTTACTTAGGTCCTCGACATCTTTCCTCGAAAACCTTTAGAATGAGAGAGTAAATTCCCACGAGGAGAGGGGTTTGTTTGAAAAAAATCGGAGAAAAATATCAGGTTTTGAAAAAACTGGGGGAAGGTTTTGGTGGGTCGGTTTTTTTGGTGGAGGCGGAGGGGGAGAAGATCGCCCTGAAACAACTACTCACCGGCAAACAGGAAGCGCTACTCTCGCAAAAGGAAATCCTCGCCAATTTCAAACAAGAATTTTCCACTCTCAAACAATTAAACCACCCCAATATCCTACGCATCCTCGACTTCGGTTTTGATCCGAAAGAAAACTTCTACTACTTCACGAATGAATTTATCGAAGGAGAGGATATCTTTAGTGCAACTAAAAATTCTACCCCGGAGGAAATTGAAGGGTTGTTTATTCAAACTCTCCGCGCTTTAAGCTGTCTGCATTCGCAAAGAGTTTATCATCTTGATATCAAACCTTCGAACATCCTCGTGACTCAAAATTTACAAGGTGAAAAAATTGTCAAGTTGATCGACTTTGGCCTGACAGGGTTTCGAAAAGAAGGGTTCATGGCGGGCACACCAGCCTTCTCAGCTCCCGAAACCATCCTTGGAGAACTTCCAGATGGTCGATCCGACCTCTACTCTTTGGCCGTAACTTGGTACACCTGTCTCAACAGAAAAAATCCTTTCGAAGGGAAAAATATCCAGGAAACGATCACTTTGCAAAAAGTATGGTTTCCCCCTGCGCTTTCCGATCCTTCGAATAATATCCCGCAATACTTGGACTCCATCTTCAAAAAGCTTTTCAAAAAAAATCCGGCCGAGCGTTACCATCACGCCGACCAGGTGATTCGTGAAATCAATCTCGGTGGTGGAAAACACTATCCGCTGGAAACCGATGCCACCGCATTGGCCTATCTTCCAGGGGAAGGAAAGCGGGTCGGACACGAGACAGAATGGGCACAGCTCATCAGCTTTTTTGAACGGGTCTTCGCCACTCGGCTCGAACTGAAATCGGGCGTGATCCTTTCGGGTCCACCAGGGACGGGAAAATCGCGATTACTAAGGGAACTAAAATATCACGCTCAACTCCACACCATCTCGGTCTTGGAAGGAAAAGAAAGTCTCGCCTCCCCCGCCAGCAGCGATAGTCTGATCCTCATCGATAATGCCGATGAGGATACCTTGACCATGGTCCAGCGGTGGATGATGTTGTTTCACCCTTTTTCCATCATGATCGTAGTGACAAGCCACGTCCCAAAAATGATTTCAGGGTGGTATAATGTTTCGTTGAAAAATTTCGACAAGCGGGAAATCGACCAGTACGTCAGCTCAGTCCTTGGCATCGAAAATCCCCCTGCTGATTTGATTGAAGAACTGCATGCACGAACCGAGGGGAATCCCCTTTTTCTCACCACCATTCTTCAGTCCCTAATTCAATCTCACCAACTGTTTGACGAACAAGGACGCTGGTCCCCCTTACGCTTGCAGGAGATCGGAATCGACTTTGGAAAATTGGAGGCCCCACAAAATCTCACCGATTATTGTCGGAGTAAATATGAACACCTATCCCCTGGTGCACAAAAAATTCTACTCACCGTCGCCATCTCACAAACTCCGTTAACGCGGCATGACCTTTCCAAGCTGGGATGGGGACAAGATTCGACCGATTGGAAAAACCTACGGGAAGAAAATCTCATCGAAGCGTTGCCTTCCGGAAACCTGAAACTTTTAAATCTAAATTTTAGGGAGTGGGTCCCCAAAGAAATCCCTATTGGAACCCTCAACTCGGTTCATCAGGCATTAGTAGAACTGTTTCGCGAAGATCCTCAGAGAAAAGAACTGGCGTGGTATCACGAGGGATTCGGTCTTACCGATCCGAAAGAACGGTTTAATCCCCTGTTGCAATACGGTGATTACCTGTTCCTGCAAAATCGTTGGTACGACTCGGCAAGAATTTTTGAAAGCGCCGCAGGGTTCGCCTCCAACGTCACTGACAAAGTGAAGGCCTCCCTCCGTCTGATCCGTCCGCTGTTTCGTGGAGGAAAACATCATGAGGCTTTGCAGCAACTCGAGCAGGCGAATGAAATCCTGATGCAGGAAAAAGAAAATCCCGACCTATGGCGATTCATCCAACAAACCCTGCGAGAGATGGCGAGTATCTATATCAAAGAAGGACGACTCGATCTCGCGCATGAAACCCTGAGGGGATCCAAAATTCTTTTAGAACAACATGAAGCGAATCCGCAGGAAGAAATGATTTTGGAGAATCTGATGGCAAGTCTCTACATGCGCGAAGGGAAGCTGGAAGAAGCCGTCACTTTGAGCGAAAAAACTTATGGGCAATGGCAAACTTGGCCGACAGAGAATAAAACGGAGGTTTTAAATAACGAGCTCGCCAACATCTACCTGGCGCAGGGGAAGATTGAAAAGGCGCGAGACTTCTTACAAGTGCAAGCGGACTTCGCAGAACAGACCAGCCAGCTAACCCGCCAAGCACATGCACTCTACGGTTTAGCCCATTGCCATTATGCCTTAGATGAATTTTCCGAAGCGATTAAAGTCTATCAAGCTTGCGCCAAACTCAGTCGCCAGATCAAAAGCGAAGAGCTACTCTTTCACACCTTCAACGAATTGGGAAACATCGCCTACCTGCAGAAAAATTGGTCCGAGGCGTCCGAGAATTATCATCATGCATTAGAACTCGCCGAACATCTAGCCGACATCAACAGCAGTGTCGGCATTGCGATCAACCTTGCGATGCTTTTGCAACGGCAAGGGGATGCCCCCAATGCCAAACTTTATTTGCGGCATGTGATCGATACGTTACAAACCCAGCCAGCCCCTTCGTTGCACCAGTTACAATTTTTAGTTCAGGCCTACATCGCCTTGGGAAGATTATATTTGAAGGAACTAAAGTGGATCGAAGCAAGAGATTCATTTCGCGACGCCATGCAATTGATTCGCAGTCATACGGCGTTGGAAAATTTTCGCACCCCAACATTTTTAGGGATTGCCCAGGCCGATATCTATCTTAAAAGAATGGAAGAGGCACAAATCTTGATGAAGGATCTCGAAAAAAGAGTGTTGGCAAAGGATGAAAAAGAGGAGATTGAAGAGATCAAAAGAAAGCTCAACCCATCACGTGGATCCCACATTCCCGAAAAAACAAAATCAGCCTAAAACATCAGCAAGACATAAGGACCAACTAAAAATATCAGAGAGAGGGCGGTAGAAATCCACAAAATGATTTTGGTAATTTTCTGACTTTTAGGATTACAGATTTTTGAATTTTCACAGATTTTCTTTTCTCGACCGTAGACGAGATAGAAAGCAAACGCCAACATCGCAAGTGCCGCAATCATGAAATATTTTTGATAAGGGACACATTGAGCCGCAAACCCAAATGACCCCGTCATGAAAAGCATGAGCAGTGGAAGCGCACAGCACGACCCAAAAAACGCCCCAACCGAGCCCCCCACAGCCACGATTCTGGAAAACTGCATATCCCTCTCCCCCTTATTAAACTTAACCAAATATATTTTAATTCAATGAGAAAAAATGAGCTAGAGCGATTCTCACTAATTTTCCAGTTTGACACATCGAGCTACAGGGGAGTAAAAATTCAATCATAAGGAGTCAAT
>JBGTGJ010000085.1:0-2909 GCA_041746775.1 bacterium | reverse complement strand
ATTTTACTTAACTGCTCCCCCTTACAAGCAAACTGAAAACCTTTGTCTTTGGCAACTTGGATGAGATCTTTTTGATCTTCTCTTTTGCTTTTTCCATCGATCATCGGATCAAGATCGGTGCACTCCGAAATATCCGAAGTTTTCATCTCTTTTTTTGTGGCAACATCTTTGTATTGAGGAATCAGATTGGAAATCCCGCCGCTTAGCATCACTTCGATATCGTGCTTTTCAATCATGTCTACTGCGATCTCATTTTCCATATCTCGAAAAACTTGATGCGCTGCAAAGCTGCCGGGAGTAGCGTGGGTGATACGTGTGGTCGAAACCAAGCCGGTCGCTTTCCCCATCTTTTCCGCTTTTTCCAAAACCGTTTCACAAGGATAACCATTGGCATTCAAACCAACTGTTTCATTAAGCACTTTTTCACCACAAGCCATCGCAGTCGCGGCGGCTGCGGAGTCGGTGACGATATCTCCATAACTTGAAGTTCTCATCAGCCCGGACATTTTGCCATTCATCAATTTTTCGAGGGCTAGTTCAGAACCATCACTTTTACGAAGTTGTCGGTAGAGAATCGCTTGCGAAACCTGCTGAAGCCCCATTCCATCTCCGATCATAAAAATCACATTTTTTACCGGTACGGAAGGGGTGGCTGATTCCATCGTAGCGAGAGGAGGTTTTTCTTCGACGATCTCGGGTGCTTTGGAAGCGGCGTGTGGTTCCATTTGCTTGGCACAAACCGCACCCCAAAACAAAAGCACGATAAAAAGAGGGGCAATTTTTTTGAGATTGGATGAAAAAACTTCCTGCGACATAGCGAGGCCTCCGAAAAATTTTTAAAACTTGGTCTGCATTCGTAATCGAAAACGTTGGGCCGTCTCTATACCTTCTTTGGTATTGGTGGGAAGCACAGAATAGTCGCTTTGGAGTTTTAGGGTTTTTCCAATCAAGAATCCATTAACCCCTAGCATAAATTCTGCTTTGTCATTTTGGAGCCCTTCGAAAAACACTTGAGAGGCGCGTGCGGCCACTTCGAGCTTTTTGGGAACGGCAAAATAACCAACTTGAGCATAGTAGCCATAGTCATTTTGATGAGTTAAACTGATATCATCAGGTAGTTCACCAGGCCTGAGATTACGGAAGAAAAACTCCCCTTGAGCCGCCAATCCCTTATATTTCAGTCCCGTTTCTGCTCCGAACTGAGTGACTTTATCTTTTGAGAGATCTCTTCGATTGTAATTTCCCGAGCCACCGATAAAAACCGCAGGAGTTTCAGAACGTTCGTAGTCCCCCTCTTCATATCCATATTCACCAAGAACATTGTAGGCAACTCGGCCGGCATAAAGAAAATCAGTGCTCGCATTAATGGTATTAGTTCCATCTCCGTTAAAAATACCACCTTGGTATTCTAACTTTTTTTGCAGTGCCTGGCCGTGAACCATCAAACCGATATCGCGACCATTTTTGGTTAATTTGTCTGGAATTCCATCTTTATCCGAGTCGACATCCTGGCCGTTGATAAATTCTACAGAGGCGAGCGATCGATCGACAAATTCTTGCGCACTACTCGAAATCAAATGTTGACGGATATAAGGGATGGTAAATTGTCCGAATCGAATTTCTAGTTCATCAAAAAACTTATAATTCATGAAAGCATCGAGCAATAATTCGTCTCTAAATTTCACGAAATCCAATTGAAGTTTATAAGTCAGTTTTTTACTCGCAATGTTACCTGCAAAACTTAAACGAGCTCTTCGCACTCGAAAGGTGGCATCATTCTCTCCTGACTCCCTTAGATATTCGAAATGGAACTGAGCATATCCGCTGATCACCAGTTTATATTTATCGTCCGCGCTCTTAATGTAAAAACCTTTGTCATAACCAACTAACTTTTTTTCCTTTTCTACATTCTCGGTTTTCACCGGAACTTCAGCCACAGGTACCACAGGGGCAGTCGAAACAACCGATTCTTTCGCGATGAGCTGGGGAGAAGTAGTAGTCTTGACAGAAATAAGTTGTTGGGTTGAAACTGACGGTTCTGTCATGACCGCGGGTTTCCCCCATACCGAAGGGACAAAAGAAGGTAAGAAAAACAGACTAAACCATGCCAAGAAAATTTTAGCTTTTGATTTCATGCGTACGCCTCTCCCTTTTCAATGTGACAATTTATCGTCAGTTTGAAAAAAAAATTGCTAACTTTTCTGAAAAAAGATGATTTTTTTGAAATAGTTAGGTCATAATCAGGTCAAGAACGACATGATAAAAATTATATAACTGACTGTTTTTATTTAATTTATGCGTCTTTTTATCGCCATAGATCTCCCCCATCCGCTGCAGAAAAAATTATCGGCATTCAAGCAAGAGTTTCTTCATTGTCGCTGGGTGCCCGAAGACCACCTCCATTTGACCCTTCGATTTGTTGGGGATGCAGAAGAAGAACTTGCCAAGAACATTCAGCTCTCTTTGCAATCAATTCAGGCTCAGCCAATAGAATTATCCTTAATAGGCTTGGGATGTTTTCCCAACGAAAGATACCCGCGGGTACTCTGGATTGGGATGGAAGCAAATCAGGGGCTGGAGAAATTGCAGAAAACGATCGAACAAAAATTGCAGGAGTTGGGAATCTTCGCTGAAACGCGCCCGTTCACTCCTCATATCACGCTCGCAAGATTTAAATCGCCAAACCCAAAAGGGTTATCCAATTTTTTGGCGCATCATGGAGGATTTCATTCCGATCCATTTCGGGTGGAGGAGTTTTACTTGTATTCAAGCACCCTTTCTCCTAAAGGAGCGATTCATGAAAAGATCGGAACATACCCTTTACAGATTTATTTTTGAAAATCTCCCTGTAGGGGCGAAACCTTGTGTTCGCCCGCCGTCCACCCAACACTGTGCCTCTAAATATTCCA
>JBGTGJ010000084.1:0-10446 GCA_041746775.1 bacterium | reverse complement strand
CTCCCAGTCTCTTTCAGTCAGAAAGACATTCAACCGAAAGGGGGGGCCATCGAAATCCGTATTAAAGCGGTCAATCACGACAAAAAAGACAAAGAAGGAAATCCCCAACCTGCTCCGGGGAAAGTGGATACTTTCACTATTTTCGGCACCGATGATTTTAAATCTCTGGAACAGCAGGGAATCTTCATTGAGACGAGTGTTCGAGCAGGGGATCTTGCAGATCCTTATACCGATCCCATGAAATTGAAGGTCTTAGTTTATCACCCAGAGGGGCTCACGGAAGCTTTCAGACTTGGCATTCATACTTTAGAGAACATGAAGTTGGAAGGGAGTCAGGGTTTTAAATCTGACCTGCAGAGACAGTTATCTCTCCTCAAAACCCGAGCGGCTCGTGAGGGACTCTACGACAATAATTTTGTGGGGGAATGGAATAGATTAGGTGGGGAAAACTTTCACGCATTTCCACTAACTAAACAAAACTACCTCAATGGGAAAAACCGACCATTCATCAATCTGGAAGTAGGCAGTCATTTAAAAAACGCAGAAGCGGCCTTACCCATTCACACTAAGGCTCTTCAAGATTTAATCAATGGAACCGAACCTTCTAAAGGCTTCCGTTTCAACGACCCGATCGCAGAACTCATCCGCACCGATACCGAACTTCGCAGTTTACTTTCCAAAAAAGAAAAAGATCCACGTGGAATTTGGGTTCAAACCGAAGCGGAGGGGGGAATTCGTCGTGTCGTGGTGTTTGAAAATGATCGTCCCCACCGCGTTTTGCTGACTCAAGAGATCGAGGTGATGGAGTCAGGAAAAGCTAAGAAAGAACTGATTACTTTAGACATTAGATTCGATGCAAAAGGAGAAAAGGTAGATAGCATTAAAGGTTGGGCCACTATCAAAGAGATTAATATCCCCATCGTCACCAGTGTGAATGAAATGATTTCGGTCTCTCTCAATAAAGTAGGACGTCATCATGAAATAGAAATTAGGGATAGTCGAAAAAACTTATTACTTTCTCTCTCTCCCAATCGGGTGATGGAGTCTCCCGGCAGAAAACTTTTGGCTCTTCTCCAATCTTCTGACATTTCTAATGAGTCGGCTCAAAAAAGTTTTGACCTCAATGCCCTCGAACTTATTCGAGACCTCGCTGAACTCCCTCAAAATTCCAAAGTGAAACAGGAGTCTCTAAAGTTATTAGGAACAACCCCAGTCTCCATCGTTTCAAGATTACTTAAACTCTCTCATCAACTCCATACCCCTGCCGAGAAAGCTTTTATTGATGAAGTGATCGCACGCCGAGAAATTACAGGATACGTCGAACGACACCAGTGGATAGGATATGAGCCTTTAAACGAAAGTCATTCTGTCGTTCACTTCAAAGAAAAAGGGACAGATGGATTTAGCCGCATGATGATCCGCTCGACCGCACGATCGGATAAGGGCTACACGGGTATTCTGAAAGAGGCGGTTTCTCATCTCGCTAAATTAGGCGAAAAAAATCCAGACGCAAAAGAAAATGTCATTCAAATCGCGATTAAAAAACCTGCGGGTAACATCAGTGAGGCGGAATTTATTGAAGAATTAAAAGATACTGTGAATTTTGTCCTAGATCACGATGTCTACAAAGAAGATCCCCACCTACAACCCCTGCTTCCTCAGGTGATCGCAAATCTCAAACGTGTCACCTTTATCGTCGTCGATCGCGATGGCGGATACCCCGATTATTTTACTTTTAGGAAAGATATTGATGCAGCCGGCAACCGCTCCGGGCGTTTTGTGGAAGATCAGCGCTTCCGCCACGTTCATCCGATGCTGGCGCATCATATTGAACTGCGACGTCTCGATAATTTTGACTTAGTCCGAGATATTCAAAACTCCGATCGTTCAATCCACCTTTATTACGGCAGCAATATAAAAACGGACAAGCTTGGTGCAGGAAAAGATAAACGTCTGTTTGCACACACTCTCGTCCCTCACGCCGAAGTCAAACGAACCAATGATGGTAAATTAGAAATCCCCGAAGTCGCAGAACTCTTCCAAAGAACCACGGAAGGGATGAAAAAATCTCTTGAAGACATGAAGGGAAGAGAAGAGAAAAAATCGAAAGAGGATCGAGAGAGTGTTCCTACTTGGAACCGAATGTTCCTCAATATCCAGCCGATCTTGGAGCTCTCGGTCAGTGAAGTAGAGGGGTACGCGAAAGAACTAGGGAAACGACATTGGCAAACCCTCCGCAAGTTAGGTCTGCAAAAAGTGACGGTCAAAGCACGGATTCGGGATAAAGAAGATCCTCGTGGTCATCGCATCCTTTTGGTCCGCGTCACCAACCCGACTGGCTTTGGTTTTGAAACCAAGGTCCAGGATGTCACGAAAGCAAATGTCATCAACACTCAAGGGAACCGCCAGCAACAATTAGTGGTATTAAATGAAGAGGGTTATCTCCGTTGGCGCAAAAATCCTAAAAGTTTTCTGAAACCTCATGAGTGGTCTTTTGCCGAAAAACCGATCCGCGCCGCAACCGCAGCAGAGATTCGCGAACAAAAGCTGATCGCCAAAGGGGGGACTTGGGCTTATCGCATTCCAGGATTGATTGGAAAACTAGCGTCAGGTGGAAAAAAATCTCAGTTTGTTGAACTCGATCTTGATCCAAAAACAACAACCCTTGATTCTCGTACCGGAAAAATCGATTACAATTATGGTGAACTGATTCCTGCAGTGGATGGAAAAGGGAAACCGCGCCCCATGGGAGAAAATCAAGCGGGGGTGGTGATCGGCATTCAAACGAATGATTTGGGGATTGGAATTCCGGTCCGCCGAGTTGTCATCATGGGGGATCTTACTTACCAAAGTCCGGACGATTCTGGAGCCAGCAATGGTGCCTTGGGAGCTGATGAATGTGCGCGAATCAATGCAGCGATTCGACTCGCAGCAAAAGAAGGGATCCCGGTCGATTGGTTCACCGCCTCTTCTGGAGCGGAGATTCATAAAAAACGAGGTGTGAAAGGTTTGGATGCAACTTCCTCAACCGGCCGAGAGATCGTGAAGCTGGCCAATTATGCAAAAGGATTGGGAGTGCCGATCAATATTATCGTCACAGATGTCAACATTGGTGCACAATCTTATTGGAATTCACTCGCCACCATCATGGCGGATACCGGCGGTATCTTGATCATGACGCCACGAGGTAGCATGGGGCTTACTGGTCCGACAGCGCTCACCGGCGCGATGATGTCCAAGGCACATAGTGACGATTTAGATATTAAATCGAGCAGCATCTACCCCAAAGGGATGCAGACACTTGCTGGGTATGATGATGTTCATGGTCCCAATGGCGAAGCGATGGGGAAAGGGAAGGATCTACAAACAGCCATCCAAATGTTATTGAAACATCATTACTTCACTTACGCCGCAAAGTTTTACGAGATGGTGAGCAAAAGAGTAGTCAGTGATCATGAATCTTCCACGCGTGACATCACCACTCAACCTTCTCCAAAAGATCGAACGGTCCGAGACGAATTAGAAGGGATCCGAGGGGGGCGGTCCGGAGATCGTGAAGCTATTTTGGAAGCATTGCGAGATCAAGGTTCACCAGAACCACTCCGCTTTTGGAAAGATGCAGTCGGTATCCGCTACCAACCTCCAGGCAATGGTTTGATGCCACAAAAATTTACCTCGATAGTCCAAGAGATGCAGATTGGTGGAAGGCCAACAATGGTCATTTTCCCTCCGATTGGTCCACTCACCCCGATCGATTCGGACATTATTTCACGCGCCATTTATAAAGCTCACCGCCGCATACCAGTTTTAATCATCGGATCTCTTTCCGGTTTCAACGCCGATCCAAGGTCGATGGAAAACACCCAGCTCACCAACGGCGCCAAGATTCTCAAGGCGATCGTGGAACATGAAGGGCCCATCACAGTGGTCAATCTCGGCTACACGGTGGGTGGTGCTTACGTCGTCATCAGCAAAGAAAATAATCCTCACCTTAATTTCTTAGCGCTGGATGGCTCCCATGTTCAGGTCATTGGAGGGGTTTCAGCGGCAAAAGTCGTATTTAAATCGGCCGTACGTCGTGTGGTCGATAAAGACCCACGAGTCATTGCAGTCAAAAATTTAATCCAAGGGGCGGCCGCAAAAAAGGCAACCAAAGAAGAATTAGAAAAACTTGGGAATGATTACCAATTGGTCCGAAGAGAAGCGATCTCAGAAGTCGAAAACCAATTCGGACTCGACTTTGATAAGCAACATAGCGTGGATGAAGCGGTCAAACAAGGCTCTGTCGACGAAAAAGTCTCTCCAGAAAATCTTCGAGCAAAGATCATCCAGCATCAAGAACAAGCGATCCTCAAATATCATCAAGATAAAGAAGCACAAAAATTAGAGTACGATAAATTTTTAATCAAAAAGGGACTCGAAAATTTGATGGGCCGACCTGAGGATTTGATCCCGTTCATCATGGATCCCAAAAGGCCCAAAGACCAACGGCTTAAGTTGGCCCGGGGGTTTCGAGAGATGGCAGCATCTCTTGAGATGATGCTGCTGGGAAATCCAAGTCCCAACGGTTCAGGGAATGGGGAAAAAGAAACTAAAGCAAAAGATAAAAAACCCGTAATTCCTGTTCAACCTATCAAAAAACCTGGCCTCTCCAGTTCCGTGAGTCGCACCAAAGTCGAGGTTGTTGAGGCAAAAAAAGTTGAATTTTTAGAAGAGCCAGGAATCATTCGTGAGTTTTGGGAAAAAATCCCTCAAGAGTTGCGAGCCCATATCCTTCCCGAATTATCCAAAGAGACGTCAGAACCACCTGCTCAACGGCTTGCCCAAGCGATGGTCGATCGATTGGCGGAGATTAATAGCCTACTGGGTAAAGAAGAAGATGTTGGAAGTGCTTTTTCTCCCCGCTATAAAGAACTATCGAGGGTTCGGAGATTATTTTTTGAAACGATCCAAAAAACTCGAGCAGAAAAAAGTTTTACTGAGTTCTTTAATCATTACGCAGATGCTTTAGCTAAAGCTGCCTATCTTAAAATTCAGATTGCTCTTAAAAACATTGATAGCCGGCTTGCTGCAAACCTTCAAAATGAAATTCAAAGAAAATTAGCCAGCTCAGGACGAGAATTTAATCCTTACAATAAACATATTCAATTAGGTGTTGAGCTCGCTACTCAATTAAAAGCCTTCTATCAAGGGATACTCCTTGAGGGAGCTGATAAAAAATTACTTAATCCAAATGAGTTTGTTCCAGATTTAGAGGCTACATTACATCCTTTTATCGATGCGGATAAAATGGGAATAGTTTTCTCGCCAGATATCAAGACCATTCAAAAATACAGAAAACTCGAGCAATTAATTCAAAACATCGAACAAGAGTGGGGAGAATCTTATCCCTTGGTCTTATTTTTTAAAGCAAGTTTTGTTAACGAAAAACTCCCTTCTGATCCGATCTCTCATTTTCGATTGGCCATTGAGGCGGTCGAACGGAATTTGAAGGGGCAAAAAGCAAATTAAAGTAAATATAGATTTGGATTTTCTCTGAAAATTTATCGATTCCTGTTTGACATGCATTACTCGCAAATATAGAGGAGATCCCCTCGGGAAGGTAAGGGCAAGGGAGAATATATATTTTTCAACTTAGCGGGAGACAAAAATTATGTCCGTACCTTCCACTCGTGGTCCAGAATTAAAACTGGTTTCATTGAATCTTTCCAAAATCGGAAAGTCAGAACTAAAATCTTTTTCCTCTCTTTCTTTACTCACCGGATGGCTCGAGGGGATTTTAAAATCCGGTAAGTTGAATGGCTCTGCGATTCAAACGTTACACTCCTCGCTTCGTGATGCTTTCCTCGCTTTACCTAACGATCAACAAAAGTTTTTGCTCAACAAATTAGGAGAGGTTCCTCTCCAAACTGTTTTCTCTCTCTCCCTAGAATCAGATCCCAAAATATTCGGTCATCGATTCTTTGCGCTAGGACAAGCTTTTCTCAAACAAGGGAAGGCTGATCTTGCTTCATCCATCTTTCAGTCTCTGACTTCTTCTTCTACCGAATCGATCCATCAACAGGCTCAACACCAATTAAATATTATCCAAGGGACTACTCCTCTTCTTCATCAAACCGAGTACGTCTTTCATCAATCGTTCCATTCCTTCTGGCACCCCTCCCCTTGGCTGGGATTTGCAGTTGGTCTCCCTCTCTTTAAATTTGGAAAGGCTCTTGCACTCCCTTTTATCCTCTCGGGACCTGGAAAAGGATTAATTACTACTCAACTTGGGGCTACCGTTGGCTCCACTCTGTTTGGATTTTCTCTAGAAGCTTATGGTTTCTCTTTCGCTTCTAAGATGGGGCATCATTGGATGGGGACTAATACCGATGGAAAGCTTTTCCCTACAGGGAAAGAAGCACTCTCGAGTGCAGCAATGTTAGGCCCAATGAAATTGGCGGGAGGGACGGCAGCTGCCTTATTAGGGACTCCGGGAACAACGGCACTACACAGATTCTATCAAACAACAGTTCAGCAAGGGGCGACTGCAGGAGGAATCTTCGTGGCGCATGGATTAGAAACCTTTGTGGGTTTGAAAGATTCTCAGCCGCTTAACAAAACAATCGCAGAAACAGCGGGACTATTGGGAACATTTTGGGTGATGGGACAAGCTTCTCCGTGGATGATGGGCAGAGGGACGCAAAATTATCTGCGCGATTTGGATAATCAATCCAAGATGACTTTAGAGAAAGGGCCTAGTTTCAATTTCAATCAAAGAAAACCTGGATTGCAGGAGGCCTTAGCGACCTCTGGTCCAAAAGGGAGCTCTCCTGGAAATAAACCCGACCATATCATATACTCGAAAAATAACGGAAAAAGTGGTGATGTTTCTGAGTCCGATTTCCAAGAATTTAATAGAGATACTACAGCAGAGTCACTGACCAGAAATTCTATAGTCCTGCTGTTAGAATTGCACCAACGATTAGAAGCCCTTCAATTCAAGGTTGAGATAAAAAAAGGAAAGATCCATCCCTCCATCTACCGTTCTGTTCAAGGGTCATTAGGGTCCGCCTATCTGTTGTTGGGAAATCAGGAAAAAGCAGTCGAGTGTTTTCAGCGCAGAGATGCTCATGATTTAAAGGATTCTCCCAGTAAAGAATGGCAAAACGAGAATTGGGAAGAAATAGCAACACGTGCCGATATGGACAATTGGCGAGAAGCTCTTTTCGATTGGGATAACATGAGTAGTAAAGTAGATCCCGAGATCTGGGGATCCGACAAAGCGGATGCACTTCTTTATCTTATTCGCATCGCCAGATCCAACAAGGAAAACCGGCCCATAAATAGCAGAAGTGAGCTCCCTACCATCAGCACGCTTCCACCCCTCCCTCCACCAGACGACTCTCGAGAAACCCCTCGTGTCATCGCCCCACCGACTCTTCGCCTCGCTCCTAAAAGCCTCTCTTTTGGTAACCGACTTTTCGATGTCGAAGCGGATCGTTTGATATTCACCACCTACTCGGGAGGATTTCCCAACATCCCTCATGGCGGTCTGGTCGGGTTAGTAGCTCAAGGGTTTTTGGCCCGGCAGCTTTCATCGAATGAGACTCCATTTCCACAACGTCTAACCGTAACTCTCAAAAAGCCCATACAAACTGGGACCCAATACCAATTATCGCATAGTGAAAATAAAGAAACCCCGGTTGTCGAAATAAAATCATCGAATCAGGAAACTGTTGCGACTGCCAAATTTGGTCCTTTAAGTGAGGAAACTCCTCCCACTGTCTTTGATCTGACCAGTCTCATCAAAACCGGAGAGTTTCGTTGTTTTAATTCCTGCGTCGTCTTTGGAGCTGAAAATCCGCATGGTCTAAAACTCAACGTCCTTTATCGTTTGGGTGAAGATCGCAAAGTGGATAAAATTTGGACACGATTTAAAATACAACATGATCATGATGAAGCTGGGTTGCTCAAAACACTTCTCGCCATTGACGAGCTCGGTTGGTGGATGGGAGCCGCTACCATAGGAAAGATGGGGGTCACCGCAAGATATGACATTCAATCGATAGTCCCGCTTGGCGAAATTGGAAAAGGGGAAACTTTGTTAACGGTGGTGGCAGAAAAACCTCAAAGCGCTTCCAAAATTCCGATTTCTGTCGTTAATCAGGAGGGGGATATTATTGCATGGGGAAAAGTTACTTTCCTCGCAAACCAAGAGGCAGCGCGCTCTGGAGCGAAAGATGAAAACTTTGACCATATCCTTAAAACTATCGCCAAGCTTTCAGGTCAAGAACCCTCTCCCCCTTCGGATCCACTTGCATCTCCAGTGACTCATCCGATAGGCAAGCGCAGACTTATCCCCCTATCGCAACTTCGACAAAGGGTGTCTGACGCCACCCCTATTCCGACTGGGGATTTCGAATCCGGTGAAAGCAAGTCAGAGCCAAAACCGTAGCGAAAAAATCTCCCCATCACTTTGTATCACTATTGATCTTCCGCCAAGTCAGGGATAGTGGATGCCAAATTTTATTTTCATCAGGAGGCAAGCATGTCCGGACCCACAAGCACAGGTGCAAACTATCCACAATTAATCTCGCTAAATTTCTCCAAGACCGCTAAGCCAGAACCAAAATTTTTTTCCTCTCTTCCCGTACTCACCGAATGGCTCAATGGGGTCTTAAAATCTGGCAAGGTGAATGTCATTCAAGAAAACCACCACTCATTGCGCGACACCTTCCTGGCTCTCCCCAAAGAACAACAAAATATTCTTCTCAAAAAATTAGGAGAGGTTCCTCTTCAAACGATTTTTTCTCTTTCCCTTGAATCTGATCCTAAAATATTCGGGAATCGATTCTTTGCCCTAGCGCAATCATTCCTCAAACAAGGAAAGGTCGATCTTGCTTCCTCTATCTTTCAGTCTCTAACTTCTTTTTCTACCGAATCGATCCGCCAACAGGCTCAACACCAATTAAATATTATCCAAGGGACCACTTCTCTTCTTCACCAAACCGAGTACGTCTTTGATCAATCGTTCCATTCCCTCTGGCACCCTTCCCCTTGGTTGGGGTTTGCAGCGGGTCTCCCTCTCTTTAAATTAGGAAAGGCTGTTGCACTCCCTTTTATTCTTTCAGGACCTGGAAAAGGATTAATCACCACTCAACTCGGGGCTACCATTGCCTCCACTCTGTTTGGCTTTTCACTCGAGGCGTGGGGTTTTTCGGCTGCCTCCAAGATGGGACATCATTGGATGGGGACTAATACCGATGGAAAGCTTCTTCCTACAGGCAAAGAGGCAATTTCGAGTGCAACGATGTTAGGTCCGATGAAGGTGGCGGGAGGGGCGGCGGCTATCTTATTGGGGGCTCCGGGAAGAACCGCACTCCATAGATTTTATCAAACCACCGTCCAGCAAGGGGCAACCGCTGGGGGGATCTTCATAGCGCATGGGTTGGAGACCTACGCCGGTTTGAAAGAGCCTCAGCCGTTTAATAAGACGATCGCGGAGACAGCCGGACTATTGGGATCATTCTGGGTAATGGGACAGGCCTCTCCGTGGATGATGGGAAGAGCGGCGCAAAATTATCTGCACGATTTGGACATTCAATCCAAGTTCACTTTGGAGAAAGGTCCCAGTTGGAAAATCAATCTCCCAAGAACTCCACAGGAAGCCTTCGCTTCCGCAACCAATGTAGCTGCAATTCAAGAATTGCAAAAAGTCCAACCTACCCAAGATAAATTCGTCCCTGATACCTCGCTTAGTCTAAATAATGGAGAGGGAGGGAATGCAGGAAAGTTAGTGGAATTAAGAGAAAAGGTTCGCGAGTTTTCTCGATGGGTAAATAGCAACCGAGACAAAATGCTTCCCGAAGTTTTTGGATCGATTCAAGCGTCACTCACGGAATCTTTCAAAAAATTGAGTGATTCTAAACGAGCGAGGAGAGCTCGGCCCCTCGCAAAAATTAGTTCAGAACAAACATTAGTTTATCCGGAAAAGTGGAATGAAGGGGTGATGGAACGCACCAAAAATATCCTGGAATTGGCCCAAACCGATCGTTGGCAGGAGGCCTTTGCCGCCTTAGATCAAGTAAAACTGGAGACTGAATTTCCTGGTTGGTCCGGCTTCGAAAAGGCAACGGTACTTCTCAACCTGGTAGAATTTGCCTCCTCCCTTGAAGTCATTAAGGGGGATGTCGCTGGAAAAGTTGCTCCTCCTACAGAATCAGCTCCACCTGAAAATACACCGACTAGGAATCCCACCGTCATTGATTCTTTGCGATTAGGGTGGTTTAAAGATGATTCCGGTCCCAAAATTAGCCTCACAAGGGAATTACAACCTGTCGAAAAAAACAATGGAGAAGCAGGAGGAAAAACTGATCAACCCCGCGAATGGAAAATCGATACCAGTAAGGTACGCCAAGAAGGGGATCGATTCATTCTCGACCACCCAGGGGATGAACCGAGAGG
>JBGTGJ010000083.1:0-2866 GCA_041746775.1 bacterium | reverse complement strand
ACAGCGAGAGCTGTACGATGAAAAGGTAACAACCCACGACTATCAACTCATCGAGGAAGGATTAATAATTTATGCAAAATGGGAAGAGAAAAATCCTGAAATTGAGGGAATCAAAATCCCAAGAGAAAATGATACATTGCTTGAGATTGTGCCAACGACTGTAGGTCGAATCTCGCAAAGGAGACTTACTAGTGGCACTTGGCGTGCGATTTGGTACGGATTAACCCATTACTTCAAAAATAAGCATCGAGATAAGAGTTTGAGCCCTTTCTTAAGAAACGAAGCCCAAAAAAGATATCAAAATTTGATGCAACATTTTTTTAACCGAGAGGGGTGGGCAACAAATGCCTCGAATTCGCAGGAAGAACTTCTTCTTAATACTCGAAGACTCGTTGCTTTGAAGTTTAGTGGGGAATTGCCAAACCAAACCGGCATTGTGGGAGTGACTAAACAAAATAGTAAAAGCCCTCTTACCCGGTGGCTAAAGGGGGAAAAGATACGGTATTCAGCTAAAAATATGCCATCCTACTTCTATTCCCAAATCGAAGCGTTACTTATGGGATTGGGAGTAGAAAAAAAAAATATTCAGGAATGGATTAAGCTTGCAGTATTTCATGAACGGAATTGGTCGAGCAAAGCTTCAAATCCGCAGGAAGCTCTTCTATTAGAGGCTCGAAGACTCGTTGCTCTAAAGTTTGGTGGAAAATTACCAATCCATACTGGGATTAAGGGGGTCATCCAACAAACTGCAACGGCCTATCTTTCTCGGTGGCTGCAAGGAGAAAAGATTCAGTATAATTCTCAAAATACACATTTCTCCTTCTATTTTCAAATTGAAGTGCTGCTCAAAGACTTGGGAGTAGAGGAAAAAGTTATACAGGAATGGATTAGACTCGCAGTATTTTATGAACAGAATTGGCCGACCAATGCCTCAAATCCACAAGAAAAACTTCTCCTTAACACTCGAAGACTTGTTGCTTTGAAGTTCGGCGGGGTATTGCCAAGCCAAACCGGTATTGCGGAGGTTTCGCTGCAAACCTCAACGGCCTTGCTCACCAAATGGCTGAAAGGCAAAAAAATTCAGTATTCTGGAGGAAATAATACACCTTCTTACTTATATTTTCAAATTGGGGCCCTACTTAAAGGCTTGGGTGAAGAAGAAAACAATATAGAGGAATGGATTAGACGCGCGATATTTCATGAACAGAATTGGCCGACCGATGCCTCAAATCCACAAGAGAAACTTCTTCTTAACACACGAAGACTTATTGCTTTAAAATTTGGTGGAGTATTGTCGCGTCAAGCTGAGATCCCGGGGATAGGCACGCTAAATTTAAAGTCTCCTCTCATCCGGTGGCTAAAGGGGGAAAGGATCTGGTATTCGCGTAAAAACATACCTTCTTCCTTCTATTCCCAGATTGAAGCGCTGCTCAAAGACTTGGGAGTAGAGGAAAAAGTTATCCAGGAATGGATTAGGTTTGCGATATTTCATGAACGAAATTGGCCAACCGAGGCTTCAAATCCACAAGAAGAACTACTTCTTAATGCTCGAAGGTATGTTGCCTTGAAGTTTGGTGGGGAATTGACAGTCCATACTGGGATCGCGGGGGTTCCTGCACAAAGTGAATATGCATCTCTCACCCGGTGGCTAAAAGGGGAAAAGATTCAGTATGTAAATAGTATGACACCTTTCTCTTTCTATTCCCAAGTTGAAGCACTATTCAAAGGCTTGGGGGTTGAGGAAAAAATCATACAGGATTGGATTAGACTTGCGGTATTTCATGAACAGAATTGGACGACCGATGCCTCAAATCCACAAGAGGAACTTCTCCTTAAAACCCGAAGACTTGTTGCTTTAAAATTTGGTGGGAAATTGCCGCATCAAACTGGGATCCCAGGGATCTCCACAAAAGCAAAGTCCAGCCTCACCCGGTGGTTGAATGGAGAAAAGGTCCAGTATTCAAATGTCAACACACGCTTCTTTTTCTATTCCCAAATTGAAGCACTACTCAAAGGCGTGGGAGTTGATCAAAAAATTGCTCAAAGGTTGATTGAAGCAACGATATTTGATGAACAAAATTGGTCTACGATCTCTTCGAATCCACGGGAAGAGCTTCTTCTTAAAACCCGAAAGCTCGTCGCTTTAAAATACGGTGGTGAATTACTGGCGCAAACCAGGATTCCAGGGGTTGCTATACAAAATGAAAAATCTACTCTTAAACGGTGGCTGAACGGGGAAAATATCCCACTCACCGGAAAATTCCTAGCCCAAGTCCGCGCCTTGCTGATCGGTCTAGGTAAAAACTCAGAGGAAATAGATAAGTTAATGGAAGGGGTAAAGAAGGAATAATTCAACTTATTCCCACTTCAACGTAGGACGACGAGCATCTCTGGCGCAGCTACCAAGGTATAGATTGATAAGATTTTGATAAGGGATTCCAAACCCTTTTGCCATTTTCTTAAAATATTGGATGGTATCATTGTCGATCCTAATAGTGATTTGTTTTTTTAGTTTACTCGCATAAGGATTTTTTATCCCTTTAGAAAAATCATATTCTTTTCTCATAATAGACCTCTTTGATATTGTTCTCTTTCGCGTTTTGTCGCTTTTCTGGCAGAAATTATTCGAATCTCTTCTTCATTCTTCTGTTCGCGGTAACAGTGAAAAACGACTAAAACTTTCAAAGGAGCACTCATACCTAACAAAACAAATCGATCTTCATTATTAGAATGATCTGGATCATGAATTAACCGTGCATTTTCATCGCTAAAAACTGATTTAGCCTCTTCAAAAGAAATTCCATGTTTCTTTTGGTTACTATGATTTTTTTTAGGGTCCCAAGTAAAATAAATATTTTTCATAATT
>JBGTGJ010000082.1:0-4141 GCA_041746775.1 bacterium | reverse complement strand
ATTCGGACGCCTTAGGGGTGATTGAGATCAAAGATACACTGCTAGACCCTGAAGAGATTCTTAAGCAGATCGATCGGGCTTATAAAAATGATGAGATCAAGGGGGTTATCCTTCGGATTGATTCACCCGGCGGAGCGGTAGGGGCATCTCAAGAAATTTATCAAGCGGTACTCCGATTAAAAGAAAAGAAAATCGTTGTTGCTTCGGTCGGAAATGTCGCTGCATCGGGCGGGTATTATATCGCCGTTGCCGCTCATAAAATTGTGGCCAATCCAGGCTCTGTCACAGGCAGCATTGGCGTATTGATGGACTATGTCAATGTCGAAGAGTTATTGAAGTTCGCTAAAGTCCATGCCGAAATCATCAAGGCGGGGGCATACAAAGATATCGGAAGTCCGCTTCGTCCCATGAAGCCAGAAGAACGGGTATTTT
The DNA here is from genome assembly GCA_041746775.1 of bacterium. GTDB lineage: Bacteria > UBA10199 > UBA10199 > DSSB01 > DSSB01 > JBGTGJ01. The sequence continues at coordinate 3,709 of JBGTGJ010000082.1, read as the reverse complement.
TTCAAAATCTTCTCGAAGATATGCATCGACAATTTAAAGAGGCGGTTGCCAAGGGAAGATCCCTAAAAATCGAACAAGTCGAACCGTTGGCTGACGGACGTGTCTTTACAGGGAAACAAGCTTTAAAACTTGGTCTCGTCGATCAACTAGGGGGACAACAAGAGGCCATTGAAATCGCCAAGAACTTGGCTGAAATCTCGGGAGAGCCAGAAATTCTTTATCCAAAAGAAAAGCAAAAAGGGCTTATTAAACTGTTGATGAGTGGAGATGCCGAAAGTCGATTGATGAAATGGTTTTATTCGCTTCAACAAAAGAAGGCGATGTATTTGATGAAGTGAATAGGGCGTGAGCTTCCCCTTTCTCTTCCAGTTTTTTAAGAACTCGCAACTATTCGACGAGTGGCGATATCGGGTGGAAACTAGGATTTATAATTAATAGATATTTGGATTTTTCTCTTGTGGTGGCTCAGGCAGCTTAAAAAACTGGAAGGGAAAGAGGAAACTCACGGAATTGGAAGTTAAGTATTCTTTTATTGGTGATGAATGTTTAAAAGTTTTAACTAAGCTTTTTAGAAAGGACGAGCTATGAAGAAAAGTGAATTGGTTGAGATGCTGGCAGAAAAACTTTCCCATTTTTCGAGAAAAGAAGTAGATCTGATTATCGATACTGTTTTTGGTAAGATGACAGAATCTTTAGCTCAAGGGGACAGAATCGAGATTCGAGGTTTCGGAAGTTTTGAAGTCAGAACTCGGCGTGCTCGTCAGGCCAGAAACCCAAAAAGTGGCGAAAAAGTTTTTGTGGGCACCCGTCGGGTCCCATTTTTCAAAGTAGGAAAAGAACTTCGAGAAAGAATCAACGAGCAAAATCTCTCCCAACAACCTGAATTACATTTAAGAGCAAGCGGAGAATGAAAAACATATGGGCCCCGTGGAGAAAAGAGTTTATTTTAGGGGCAAAAACCAAAGGGTGTATCTTTTGTCAATTGCCACGAAAGAAAGATGATCGCCATAATCTGATTTTATTTCGTGGTAAATACAGTTATATCATTCTCAACCGATTTCCTTACAACAACGGACACCTGATGGTGGTCCCATTTCGTCATACCAAAGACTTAAGTAAGCTATCCGATAAAGAAAACGCTGAGATTTTTCGTTTAGCATCTCTCAGTGTGAAAAGTCTTGAGAAGACGATGTTTCCACAGGGGCACAATCTCGGTATTAATCTTGGAGCGGCAGGGGGGGCAGGCATTCGAGATCATCTTCACTTACATGTGGTCCCCCGATGGGTTGGGGATACCAACTGGATGCCGGTTCTTGATAAAACAAAAGTGATGATCGAATATCTCGAAGAGACCTACGACCGGTTGGCTCCGGTGATTCTTCATTTAAGTAAAAAAATATCCAGGTAGGTTTTGGGATTTAGAATTTGGGTTTTGGGATTTAAAATTTAATCACAGGAGGTGTTATGGCTCTCTGGCGTTTTGTCAAAGTTTTATTGGCTGCCTTGATTGTCTTTGTGGTCGTTAACTTCTTTCTGACCAATTCAGCGATCGATTCACAGAGTTTAGCGACTCAGATCAACTTTAAATTTAACATGCCTCCTTTCATCTATCTCCAATCGATGAATTTTTCAGTCGGCTACCTTTTAATTTTTAGTTTTGTTCTAGGGATGATTTTTGCAGCGCTGATTGGGGCGATCAATGCTTTTTCTCGTTCTCGTGAAATCAAGCTGAAGAACAAAACGATTCGTGAACTCCAAAAGGAAAATGATGAGTTGAGAGAAAGTCTCATTCGTGAACGAAACATGACAACGATGACCACCTCTTCATCGACCACCCATCTTCCTGATAACCCTGAGATTCAATAAGAGGCACTCTTGGCACGTCATGGTCAGCAAATTTTAGAAGTCATTGGAAATACCCCCTTAGTTCGTATCCAACGACTCGTTTCCCCTCAGGCTGCCGCTTTGTGGGCCAAAATGGAAAATGAAAATCCCGGTGGCAGCGTCAAAGATCGCGCGAGCTTAAGCATGATTACCGATGGGGAGAAGCGTGGGCTCATCACTCCAGAAACGGTCATTATCGAACCGACCAGTGGCAACACTGGGGTGGGGTTAGCCATGGTATGTGCCGCTCGCGGTTATCGTTTAATTTTGACGATGCCAGAGACGATGAGCCAAGAGCGTAAGACGCTGTTACGTGCGTATGGGGCAGAGTTGGTGTTAACGCCTGGCTTAAGAGGGATGCGAGGCTCCATTGAGCGGGCGATGGAATTGGCAGAAAAAGAATCTAAGGTCTACATGCCTCAACAGTTTAAAAATCCCGCTAACCCTGAAGCACATCGTAAGACCACTTCTCAGGAAATACTTCAGGCATTAGGGGATGTTCCTGATCTGTTTATTGCAGGGGTAGGGACAGGCGGGACGATTACAGGGGTAGGGGAAGTCTTTAAGAAATTAAAACCTTCGATGAAAATTGTGGCGATTGAACCGGCTGAATCTGCTGTCCTCTCTGGCGGAAGGGCAGGCCCTCATAAGATTCAAGGGATTGGGGCAGGGTTTATTCCCGACATTCTCAATCGAGATATCATTGATGAAATCGTGACAGTGACTTATTCCGAGGCCAAAAAGACCAGCTGTGCTTTAGCGCAAAAAGAGGGGATTTTGGCGGGAGTATCTTCAGGGGCTGCGATTTTTGTTTCTCTCTCTTATGCGGAGCGTCTCGGAAAGGGAAAAACTATCGTGACCGTTCTACCCAGTACAGGAGAGCGGTATCTTTCCACTGGTCTTTACGACGCGGGCTAACCGTTCTTGACTTTTGTTCTAAAAAAAATGATGAACCCCCCCATGTCTCAAGAAAATTCAGCATTAGAAGTCATTGTCGCCCGAAGTGCCGGCACCTGTTTTGGTGTTGAAGCAGCGATTGAACTGGCGGAAACCCACCGCAAGCCGATCTTAGGGCCGATTGTTCATAATCCCCAGATCGTCGATGACCTCGCTAAAAAAGGGATTCCGATCCTCGAAAGATATCAAGATATTGATACACTGCTCGAACAAGATATCCGCGAAGTAGTCATTACGGCCCATGGTTATCCCAAAGAGATTAAAGAGGAGTTGATTCGAAAAGGGATTCAGTTCAACGATGCGACCTGTCCTGTGTTACTGAAGTGGGTTTACCGAAAGATTCGCACCTTCGAGAGTCAAGGTTTTCATATCATTCTCATTGGCAATCCCAATCACGCTGAAATCATCGCCAGCCGAAGTTATGGAAATAATATTCACGTCGTTTATTCCAAAGAAGAAGCGGACCGATTGCCGGATGGTTTGGAAAAAACGATTGCGATCTGTCAGACGACTATCACTAAAGAAAAATTTGAAATGCTGGTGCAATATATTCGAGATACAAAATATCCCAAAATGAAGGCGGTCGATACTCGCTGTAAGCCGGTGAAAAAATCAGCAACAGGCGGTCGAAGATTTAGCTCAGTGGGTCGATGCAATCTTGATCATCGGCGGTTATAATTCTAGCAATACGACCAATCTCGCCAACCTCGCCAAAAAATATCTTCCTGATAGAACCTATCACATCGATTCTCCCGATCTATTAAGACCGGAGTGGCTCAATGGGATTCGTCATTTAGGGATCGGTGCAGGGACTTCTACCCCCAAATCACAAATCGATGATATTCAACAAAAAGTAGCTGAGCTGTAT
>JBGTGJ010000081.1:0-10802 GCA_041746775.1 bacterium | reverse complement strand
GTCCTTTTTGATGGCTATGTTTTTTCACTGCATGCTCAACCGCGGCTTCAACCACCTCTTCTTCAGTTCCCGAGATCTTGAGTGAACAGTTGGACTCACTGGGATGTTCTCGGCAGTCGACAAATACTCTTTTGTTAGTTGCCATAATTTTTCCTCCTGTATTGATAAATATTATCTACTTTTAATAGGGCTGTCACCATATCAAAATTTGAAAAATTAACCGGTACTCCAGCAAGGCGATGCTACAAAAAAAAAATTAACATTATACAAAAGCTTTAATAGTTCTATCTTAAATTTTAATAGCTTTCATGCATGCCTGTGCATCAATTTATTTTGCATTCACCCAGCTTAGAAACTTTTTCGGATCTTGGATTTCAATGGAAAAGAAAGCCCGATGTTCTCTTTTTTCCAAAGATTCCAACATCTCGGGATCTATCGGATTCTCAAACGACTTCTTCAGGGTCTCTTGGATGTTATCTTGAATATTATCAGATAATTTTTTCTGTGGCTTTTCTTGCGGAGGTTTAGGGGGTCTAGCTAACTTAGGGTTTGGGAAAAATTCCTCAACCACCATTCCCGAAACAGTATCTACAGCATGATAATACCCTTCTTTTGAGTTAACATCGGTAATTAAAAAGGCATGTCCATAGAAATAAGGAACAATGGCAATCACCGGCTTACGTGCTTGGACCATCCCCTCAATTTCTTTTTTCTCCACTTTGCGAGCTACAAGACCTGGAACTTCCCCTAATTTGATTGATCCTATAAAGGCACCCATATCTATCCGCCCATCATAGGAACCCTGCATCTTCTTTAGTTTAGTATAAAATTGATAAAGGATCTTTTCATCTTTGGAAATCTTTCCAGCAAAAATTCCACCATTTAAAACCGAAACAGCAACACATCCATTTTGAGGTTGTGAGAGAAAATAACGAGCTGTTTCTCCATCTTGCCGATAAACAATTTTGGCATTGGAATTTCCAAAAAGATAATTTTTATCTGCAAAAGTAAGATGAGAGGAATCTTCGGTTTCAATAGAAAGATTGAATGAACCGAAATGGCCAGTCCTTTTCAGCATGAGTTGGACGGAAGGAGAAGCATTTAAAAACCTTTGATCTAATTGATGGAGGACGTTGATGGCCTCTTTAGTTTCTAATTTTTTTCCAACTTGTTCGCTAATGGGCCTAAACCTACTTCCCTCACCACTTACTCTCCAATAGCTACCATCATGCATTCTCAAAATATGAAAACCTTTTCCTGGAATAATCGCCTCGGGATATCCATATTCTTTGACAAAGGCACGCTCTGTATCTCGTTGAGTATCGTTAGTGGATGAAATCTGAAGATCCCTCAGCGAAAGAGACTGCGGCTTGCCATCATTTCCTTGAACTTTAAACAAATTCGAAAACCGGCACCAACGAGGATGAACCGCCTGCTTCGCAATCCATTGCTCCCATTGATTTCTATAAAGATGTATTTCCTCATTCTTTTTTACAACAACAGGAAGCTCTTTTGCCCCCACTGTATTTGCTAAATACTGGAGCGCAGCAGGTTCAATTTTTATAAAATCTAATTTTTGAGCATCTGTCATTGAAGACCTCCAATCTAAAACTAGTTATTACTAAAATTGATTAATCGAAAAGGGATTTGCTTACGCCCGATACACTCCAAAAATCCTTACCTTCTGATCCAAGATCGAAGTCTCAATGGTCTGCAGACGTCCTGGATCTTGTTGCTCGAAAGTAAGGCGGGCGGCGAAGTAGGCGTTGCGGCAGGCTTCCATTCTTTCGTAGATTTCTTCTCTTTGAATGATGTCAGCAGTCGATTCCAATTTAAGGCGGGCATATTCGTGGCCGAAAGAGCTGTTGTGTAAAACCATCTCTAGCTCTTGCGACGTCTGGGGGCGTACCGCAGGCTTTTGCTGATTCTCTTCGAGAATTTGTTTTCCATATTCGATATCTAAAACAGCCATGAATGATCTCCTCTCCAATGTGTTGTACAGAATTAATAGCAAGATAATGGCCATGAAGAGGTAGAATATGAATTTTTTGTATCTATCTAAAATAACGAGACTTTTTTATATGTTCTCGGAATGAATTTTAGAGAAAATGGGGGGGCGACTACCCAAAACGAAAGGATTGGTAACCGAGTGGAGAGTGAAGGCCTCACTCTTTTATGATCCGAAACATAAGATAGAATAAACTACGGCGAGCCAGGCTGCCTTACTGATTTTTTTTATTTTTTTCATGAGCACTCCTTTTAATGAGATTTTTTTCAACGGAGATAATTTTCGGATGGGTGCATGAAACTTTTGTGACAAAAGGGGAAAGTGAGAGTGACAAATCGATAGATAATGGATTATGAATTTTTCAGGAGGAAATTAAAATGTCCGCGCAAACCATGCCCAAGCTTTATCAATACAACGTCTGTCCCTTCTGCTGGAAAGCGAAAGCGATTCTCGGCTACAAAAAAATCCCTTATGAACCAGTAGAGGTTCATCCTTTAAACAAAAAAGAAATTCGCTTTTCAAAAAATTATAAAAAGGTTCCGATTTTCGTCGATGAAAAAGGAGAACAGATCAACGATTCAACCCCGATCATGCGTTTCATCGATCAAAAATTTTCAGATCGTCCGGTGTTTGAGAAAAATGATTCGGCAAAAAAGATTGAAGAGCAATGGTTAAGCTGGGGAGATAAAGTTTTAGTACGAGCCCTCCCCCCGCTCATCTATCAAAATATCAAGGACAGCCTGACCGCTTTTGATTACATCACCAGTGTGGAAAAGTTTGGCTGGTTTCAGCAGCAATACATCAAATACTCCGGAGCGATCGTCATGACGATAGTGGCGAAAAAGAGTGCCAAGTCGCAAGGGATCACCAATCCAATACAACATCTGCAAAAATGTTTGAAAGATTGGGAAGAAGCTGTGGGGGATAAAAAGTTCCTAGGAGGAGACAAACCTAACGCCGCCGATCTGTCGATTTTTGGGATTTTAAAAAGTATTGAAGAACTACCGGCGTTTATTCTCATCAAAAAACAAGCGAAGGTTTATAATTGGTATCAGCGGACGAATAATATCGCATTGATGTAGATGCAATTCATGAATTGCATCTACTATGGATTCCACTCCGAAGTCGAATAGGTATGCAGCGCCAACGCATGAAGAGATTCACCAAAGTAAGATTCTAGAACCGTATAGACCATCCGATGCTGCTCGACCCTCGACTTCCCCTCGAATTGCGAAGAGACCAATGTGACCTCAAAGTGCCCACTCCCCTGAGGTGCTCCCTTGTGACCCGCATGCTGTCGAGTTTGGTCTTCGACCTCGACTTTAAGAGGTGAAAAATTATCTTTAAGAATCTTTTCTAACTGAGCGGCATTCAGGGTGGGCATGGGCTCTCTCCTTCCAATAAAAAATCTTTATCTATTTTACATTTCTCTATAGAGACTTTCGCAAAATCTGAAATAATATATCCCATCATGATGGAAAGGGAAAATCACAAAATGAATCACGATTGGTCGATCGCCAAAGCGATTGAATTTTATAATATCGAAAAATGGGGCTCCGGTTTTTTCTTTGGAAATGAAAAGGGGCACTTAAGTGTTCAACCCTACGGTCGCGAAGGACCCAGTATCGATATCATGGATATTGTCGAAGACATTCAGGAGAAGAAAATCGGTTTTCCTTGCATCATCCGCTTTCAAGATATTCTTCGTTCACGAGTGGTAACGCTCAATGAAACCTTCCAAAAAATCATCCAAGAGTCTGGTTATAAAGGGGAATATCGCGGTGTTTATCCGATTAAAGTCAATCAGATGAGAGAAGTGGTTGAAGAGATCCTGGATGCTGGGGCCCCTTACCATTATGGGCTGGAGGCTGGGAGTAAGGGGGAACTACTGACTGTTCTTGCGTTGAATTTGGACCCCGACGCGCTCACCATTTGCAACGGATATAAAGATGAACCATTCATGCGTCTCGCCTTACTCGGCAGAAAATTAGAACGAAAAATCATCGTCGTCATCGAAAAGTTAGGAGAACTGCCTCAACTCCTCGATCTTGCGGAACAGATGCAAGTGGAACCGTTGATCGGCCTTCGAGCAAAGCTCAGTACCCGTGGGACTGGCAGATGGGAACATAGCGGTGGTGATTTCGCCAAGTTTGGTCTGACGATCCCTGAGATTGTGCAAGCAACCAATATGCTGAAAGAGCGTGGGCAAGAGCGTTTCCTCAAACTGTTTCATTTCCATTTAGGCAGCCAGATCACGGATATTCGCACCATTAAGGAATCGGTCAAAGAAGGTGCCCGCATTTTCGCCAAGCTTTGTAAAATGGGATTCGACATCGAGTATTTTGATGTCGGCGGTGGATTGGGGGTCGATTACGACGGTTCGCAGACCACCGGAGATAGCTCGGTGAATTATGGGTTAGAGGAATATGTCTCCGACGTCGTTTATAATCTCCAGCAAGTTTGCCAAGAGGAAGAGGTCAAGGAACCGAACATTGTGAGTGAATCCGGGCGTGCCATCGTTGCTCACCATTCTTGCATCATCATCCCGATCTTCGATCACATTGAAATTGGGAGTAACTATGAATTCCCGAATGGGAAATCTGAAATTTCTCCAGTGGTCAGTGAGATGAAAGAAATTGTCACAAGCCTCACCAAGAAAAATGTTTTAGCGACCTATCATGATGCCGTTTCGAAAAAGGAAGAGGTGCTTTCGATGTTTAAGCTTGGCTTTCTTGATTTAGAAGATCGAGCCAAAGTCGAGAATCTCTTTTGGCAACTCTGTCGCGAGATCGTGCAAATTCAAAAAGGGTTTAAACGAATCCCAAAAGACACCGCCCCGTTAAGCGATCTTTTGGCCGATCAATATCTTGCCAACTTTAGTCTCTTCCAAACCGCGCCAGATCACTGGGCCTTCGATCAACTCTTTCCGATCGTCCCGATTCATCGGTTGGATGAATTCCCTAGCAGCGAAACAACTATCGTCGACATCACCTGCGACAGTGACGGAAAGATCGATCGCTTCATCGACCCCAACGAAGTTCGCGACACCCTCCCCTTGCATTCCTTAAAGCCTAATGAACCTTACTATGTCGGCATGTTCTTACTCGGCGCTTACCAGGATATCATGGGGGACATTCACAATCTGTTTGGACGAGTCAACGAAGTGCATGTCTTTTGTGACGATGAAGATCCGGAAGACTATTATATTGAGGAAGTGATTTTGGGAGACAATGTGAACGATGTCCTTTCACGGGTCCAATATTCTCCATCGGAGTTGGTCAAAATCGTTAAGACATCGATAGACCAACAGGTCCGGAAAGGGATCGTCAAACCAAAAGAAGGGGTCAACTTAATCGACTTTTACGAAGAGGTCATGCACGGTTATACTTATCTACAAAGCAGCCCCATCGGACAAAATGGTGAAGAAGCTTCGAATCTGATCAAAAACTTAAAATTCGGAAGATCATGAAGCTCAAAGAAATAAAAATCATCCTTGGAGTCTCCGGTGGCATCGCCGCCTATAAATCCTGCGAGATCGTCCGTCGCCTTTCAGAACAAGGGGCGGATATCCACGTCGTGCTCACCACCTCTGCCCAACAATTTGTCACCCCGCTTACCTTTCAAACGCTAAGTCAAAATCCGGTTCATACCGATCTTTTTAACCTCAACGAAGAATCAGAGATGAATCATATCAAACTCGCCGACGAGGCCGATCTCCTCTTGATCGCCCCCGCCACCGCGGATCTGATTGGAAAAATCGCTTATGGACTCGCCGGAGATTTGCTGTCGACGATCGTATTAGCAACCAAAGCCCCTCTCTATTTTGCCCCTTCGATGAATGTGAACATGTGGGAAAAAGAGATCGTTCAGCAAAATATTAAAACACTCCAAACTCGGGGCTATCATATGATTGAACCCGAAGAAGGATATCTCGCATGCGGCTGGGAAGGAAAAGGAAGAATGGCGGAACCTGAAACAATTCTCAATACGATCTTAAAACATTTCGACGACTCCCATGCAAAATCGAAAAAAAAGTCTCACCGGATATAACATCCTCATCACCGCCGGTCCTACGAGGGAATATCTCGACGCGGTTCGCTTTATCAGCAATCCCAGCAGTGGTAAGATGGGATTTGCGATTGCTGAGGAAGCAAGTCGTTGTGGGGCAAAAGTGACTTTAATTGCAGGCCCAGTCACACTTTCCACTCCACAAGGGGTAAAACGCTTTGATGTGGTTTCTGCGGAAGAGATGTTCCTCATTACTAAGAAGCATTTTCCTCAATGTAATATCTTCATCTCCACGGCTGCCGTAGGAGATTATGCCCCACTGAAAATCGCTAAGAAAAAAATTAAAAAATCTGACGCAAATTTAAAAATCGAATTGAAACCAACAGTCGATATCCTCGGAACCCTTGCTCGGAAAAAGAAAAATAATCAGATCATCGTCGGATTTGCGGCGGAGACAGATCGTGTTCTTCAGAATGCGAAGGGAAAATTAAAAAAGAAAAATTTGGATATGATTGTGGCGAATGATGTTTCGAAAAAGGGGAATGGATTTGAAGTGGACACTAATCAGGTATGGATTATTTCAGAACAAGGAAAGCCTAAAGAATCGAAACAGCTGACAAAAAACAAAGTAGCTCAGTTTATTTTGAATGAAATTGAATCTCTATTGTCACTGTAAAGCATCCGTAATCACCGGCAAATCAACCGGTTTATAAATCCCCTCTCTCAAACTCATCTTGATTTGATCAACCAGGTGTTGCGCCTGGGGCTTTGAAATTAACTCTCGACGAGTATAACTACGGAGATCTTTGACCATCTCTTTAGCATAGAGCAGCTTGAGTTGCCCAGCGGGATCGGCATGAAGCACCCGGGCTTTTTGTGGATCGTGGAGAAATTCGACCAACACTTCACAACAAAGATTTTTGTATTCATGAACATCTTTCTCATGAAGCACATATTCACTTCGACGATCTAATAATCCTGCCGCATTTCTCCAACGATGCATTCTTTGCACGAGTAGCAGACTGTCGAAAATTTTTTTATTGGTTTTAAAACTAAACAGTGTGCGACGGAGTGATTTTTCTAAAAATTTATCGAGCTCGATAAACTCCCCTTCCGAGATCCGTTCGATCTCCTTCCAAACCTGAGGATCCATCTTTAGATCAAACCGCATCTCCCAATAGGTGTGACGTAATGTCATCGTTTGATAAGAGCGGATAATTTTAAAAGGGACAAAATAATTATGCGCCACTGTATCGACCGCAAGATGTCCGAGATAACCATAGATGAACGTCTTTTCACGATCCCCCTCAGCACGTTCAAGAAGGTCAAAGGCGACATCCCAGTGGTGGCAATGATAGAGTTCTCCAGCAAATTTTTTTCCGAGAATGATATCGGCGGCAATCGTTCCATAAAGAAAAACATCCGGATGTTTTTTAAGTAAGCTTCGGATCGCCGGGGCCAAGCTAGCCGCGCTCGCCAAGGCATGAAGCGCATAAGTCATATGAGCACCCGGCCCCCAAGCGAATGCCTCGCGGGGTAAAAGAAAGTAGACAATTAAAACGAAAAGAGAATACATCCACATACTCAAGAGGTTAATAGAATTATGCCAAAAACAAAAGAGATAGTTCAAAAGAAGCTCGAAGCACTCTACCTATCTGGAGAACGGGAATTTCCCTCTTTTGGAAACTTAGAATTACCGAAACAACCTGTCGTGGAAAAACCTACGCTGAAAAAAGTTGATACGCACTCCAATCGAGCACAACAACTTCAAACCCTTCGAGACTTCATTGGAGACTGCACCCGCTGCCGACTTTGTGAAAAGCGAACGAAATTAGTTTTTGGTGTCGGAAACCCGCATGCTGAATTGATGTTTGTCGGAGAGGCACCTGGACGAGACGAAGACCTGCAAGGAGAACCGTTCGTTGGACGGGCCGGACAATTACTCACTAAAATCATCGAAGCGATGCATCTGAAACGGGAAGATATCTACATTGCGAATGTTGTTAAATGTCGCCCACCAGAAAATCGCAATCCTGCCCCGGATGAAATCGCGACTTGTGAACCGTTTTTGTTGCGCCAGATTGAAATCATCCAACCCAAAGTCATTGTTGGACTGGGAAACTTTGCCGTTCAGACCCTTTTGCAAACTGAATCCAAAATTACTAGCATGCGTGGACACTTCCATCCCTGGCCCTCTGCGATCGTCAAAGCCAAGTTTGAAACCAGCCTTCCCGAAGGCTGCATCAAATTAATGCCCACCTATCACCCTGCTTTTTTGTTGAGAAATCCGAATATGAAGAAACCTGTGTGGGAAGATATGCAGAAGGTGATGGAGTTATTGGGGTTGTGAAATTAAAGAGGTTTGAAATTCGATTAGAATGCCAATAAATGCTGCACCAACGACAAAGGATCTTTCGCCTCGAAAATAGGACGTCCCATCACCACCGCATCGGCACCTAGCGATAAAGCCTCTTCTGGAGTTTTAACTCGACGCTGATCCCCTTTTGAACTTCCCAAAGGACGAACTCCTGGAGTGACGATCTTAAAGGTTTTAGGGAGCATTTTTCGCAATACAGAAATTTCGTGAGGAGAACAAATCACCCCATCTAATTTTGATTCGAAGGCCAGCTTTGCAAGTTTCTTCACTTGCTCCACTGGAGTTCCACGAACACCGATCTCCCCTAAATCATCCATCGAAGTGAGAACTGTCACCCCCAGCAATAATGGTGCACGGATTTTCCTTGCTTTAGATTCTTCACGGACAGTCCGAACTGCCCTTTTCATCATTTCACTTCCACCACAGGCATGGAGCGTCAGCATATCGACCCGATGTTGCACCGCCTCACGACACGCTTCGGCAACGGTATTGGGGATGTCGTGGAATTTTAGATCGAGGAAGATTTTTTTCTGCTGTTTTTTGAGGAAGGTCAAAATTTCAGGACCATAATGGGTGAAGAGCTTGAGTCCCACTTTGTAAAAATTAACGGAGGGACCTAGTCGCAATATTATTTTTTTTACGTCACTCAGACGGTCAACATCGAGAGCTACAATGAGAGGAGAGAGTTTCATGATTTTGCTTACATCGCCTTTTGAGCCAAATGAAGATCACGGAGGTAATCAACGATTTGATCGAGCGGAATCTTTTTCACCTCTCCCGATTTTCGAGATTTCACCTCGACGATCCCATCTTTAAGTCCTTTGCCCCCAACGACGACGCGGTAAGGGATTCCGATCAGATCACTATCTTTAAATTTTACCCCCGGACTCTCATCCCGATCATCCCACAATACTTCGAGGTGTTTGTGAGTTAGTTGTTGATAGAGATCGGCACTCACCTTTTTCACTTGTTCATCAGTCCCACCTAGCGAAACCAAATGAAAATGAAACGGCGCTAACGGATATGGCCAGATAATTCCATTCTCATCATGATTCTGTTCAATCGATGCCGCCGCAGTTCGACTTACTCCAATCCCATAACAGCCCATCACCATCACTCGCTCTTCCCCCTTCTCATCAAGGAAAGTTGCTTTCATGGATTTGGAATACTTAGTTCCGAGGAAAAATACTTGCCCCACTTCGATTCCACGATGTTCCTCATAAATCCCGCTTTCACAACGAGGACAAGGATCTCCTGCCTTGGTTCGGCGAAGATCGCAAAATTCTTGAACTTGAAAATCTCCTAACTCCACTCCGGAAAGGTGGAATCCATCCTTATTCGCCCCCGTAATAAAATCACTCATATCGGCCACCGCATAATCGGCATAAATCGGAATCTTAAGTCCAACCGGTCCGGTATAACCAACCACGCTCTTGAGTTGATCACGGATCGTGGCTTCCGAAGCCATCGCTAATTGATTTACTCCTGAGACGAACTGAAGTTTCGCTTCTACTAGTTCTTGATCCCCTCGCACTAAAGCAGCGATCGGTCCCTTCTCGGTTTCAAAAATCAAAATCTTCGCCAACTTATCAGGGGTGACTTTAAGAAATTTGGAAACTTCTTCGACGGAAGTTGATTTGGGAGTAGCGACTTCCTGAAATTTTTTAGATTGGGAAGATACAACGGAACCTGTACTCGGCCGCAAAGCTGCCTTCTCCACGTTGGCCGCATAATCACAGCTATTGCAGGTAAAGATCGGATCCTCACCACTCTTCGCCAAAACTTGGAACTCGTGACTGAGTGAACCACCAATTGTCCCTGTCATCGCCTCCACCGGACGAAAATTCAAACCGCATCGCGTAAAGATTCTTTTATATGCTTCATGCATCTGCCAATAAGTCTCTTTGGCAGAGTCCTCATCGACGTGAAATGAGTACCCATCCTTCATTAAAAACTCTCGACCTCGCATCAAACCAAACCGCGGCCGGATTTCATCACGAAATTTGGTTTGAATTTGAAATAGATTGAGCGGAAGTTGTCGGTAGGAATTGACGTTATTGCGAATCAGATCGGTGATCGCCTCTTCATGCGTCGGCCCCAAACAAAAATCTCGATCATTGCGATCTTTGAAGCGAAGCAGCTCTTTCCCGTAAAAACTCCATCGTCCCGTCTCCTGCCAAAGTTCGGCTGGCATGACGATCGGGAGAAGTACCTCTTGAGCACCCTCTCGAATCATTTCTTCACGAACCACTCGTTCAATTTTTTCGATGACACGCAAACCAAGTGGCAAGAAGGAATAAACCCCTGCTGCCAATTTTCGGATCATTCCGGCACGAAGCATTAATTTATGACTAATAACTTCAGCATCAGCAGGAGCTTCGCGTAGGGTAGGAATCAAATATTTTGATT
>JBGTGJ010000080.1:0-3231 GCA_041746775.1 bacterium | reverse complement strand
GATGTTGATTTAACGCACAGCCGTGAATGCATTTCCGTCCCGCTCGATTACAGCCACACTCCATCGTTTGCATGGACGAATAGACAAAGGCGAATGGATAGGCCTGACCGATCGAGATGATCGAAAAAAGAAAAAAAACTAAAACTTGAGTACGAAGAAACTTCACCGCGAAAGGGGCTAACTAGAGACCACTGAGAGTGTCAAGGAGGCTTTCAGCTTCCAACAGGTCGAACCATCAGCAACACCACATCTTCCCCCGCCTCAATCAATTGGAATTCATAATCAAAGAGAGAAATTTTGACAGGATTAACCGGTTTGCGACTATCTTTGGAGGTGAGCAGGATCTCTTCTGATTTTCCACCACGACTGATCTTCAGCCGCATTCCGACATCCCCGGTGCCGGAACATTCATACCCTTGCTTGCAAAGTGTATTAATAAAATCGACCGCTTTAATTTTTAACACCGTCTTATTTGCTTCTTTGAGAATAGCAGTTTGTCCCACCCCTAAAAGAAATTTTTGTGAAGGTTGGATGTTGATTTCATTTTTGGAGAGATCTTGGACAGGGGCTAGGCTCCCCAAAACTTTGACTCGAGTCGCATTGTAGATATTGCCGGGAACTACACTTGCTTCAATCTCCACCCGATCCCCCTCTTTGACCTCTTGAAAAGTCCCCTTCCCTTTTTCGAGTTCAAATTGAGTCGATGCGTTGACATAGACACGAACTAACGGCGGCTGATCGAGCCCAAAACTGTGACTACCGTAATTGATATTTCGCACCACGCCGCTCAAAGTTTCCGCATGAGCCAGGGGGGAGGAGAGGAATAATAAAACGAAAAATAATCTTTTCATAACTTCTCGCTTTCTTTTTTTATGGAATCCACAAAACCTTGGGCAACCCCTTGCGCCATGGATTTCAGCGCACCGATGAATTTCTCGGATTGTTGCAAAAGCTCACCCGCACTGTGCGGAAGCTCTGCCCCTTCCATCTCTTTTTTTCCATGTTCGACCCAATCTTGTATCATTTCAAGCGTCATCTCCGAGTGAAATTGAAAACCGTAGGAATTTTCAAAACGAAATGCCTGATGCGGGTATAATTCTGAGGAGGCTAGCAACTCGGAATTTTTCGGAAGATCAAACGTCTCGCCATGCCATTGAAACATCAAGGTGGTGGTAGGGAATTTTTTCATCAAGGGATCTTTTCCTCCTGCCGGTTGAACTTGCAGTGGATACCACCCAATCTCTTTTTTCTTTCCAGGATAAACTTTGGATCCTAAAACCTTCGCCAGCATTTGGCTGCCAAGACAAACCCCCAAGATCGGAATCTTTTGCTTTACGGCTGCTTCGATTAACCGCAACTCTTCTCGGATAAAAGGAAGTTGATCGTCATCATTCGCACTCATCGGCCCTCCCATCACGACCAAAGCATCTATAGAATTGGAGCCCTCCAGGGTCATCGTAGTTAAATCGTGTTTTGGAGTCGGGATAATTTGGACGTCGATCCCTGCTTGTAGAAAAACCGGCTCAAAGGAACCTAACCCTTCATGGGGAAGATGTTGAAAGACCAAAAACTTTGTCATACAGAGCCTCTTAATATATGGATCGAAATTTTTCAAAAACCTTCCGCCAAAAACTCCTCCGCTGGTACCAAAAAAATAAGCGTGACCTCCCTTGGCGTCGCACCAATGATCCCTATTCGATCTGGGTCAGTGAAATCATGCTGCAACAGACCCAAGTCGTCACCGTGATCCCTTATTATGAAAAATTTCTAAAAAAATTTCCAACTCTTCTCTCACTGGCTCAGGCCAAGGAGGAAGAGGTGCTCTCACTATGGTCCGGACTTGGTTACTATCGTCGCGCGAAGCTTTTACACCGCGGAACTCAAGAAATTCACACCAAGCATCAGGGGAAAGTTCCCTCGACACCAGAAATTCTCAAAACTATCCCTGGAATCGGCCCCTACACCGCAGGAGCCATCGCCTCGATCGCCTTTCAGCAACCGACTCCCCTGGTTGATGGAAATGTGGTTCGAGTCCTCTCCAGAATTTTTACCAAAAAAGGGCATGCGAAGGAAGGGAAGCTGCAAAAGGAAATTTGGAAACAGGCCGCAGAACTCGTCGATCCAAAAAAGCCGGGCGATTTCAATCAGGCTTTGATGGAGCTTGGGGCCACGGTCTGCCGTGTCGCTCTTCCTTCCTGCCCAAGCTGTCCGTTGAATTCACTCTGTGCGGGATGGAAATTAGGAAACCCCGAACAATTTCCAGAAACTCCTCCCACCAAAAAAACTTTGCATCTCAAAAGAGTAGTGGCGACCGCGTGGCAAAAAGACAAACTGTTACTGGTAAAAAGAAAAGACTCCCGCTGGTTCCAGGGGCTTTGGGAATTACCACACGAATATCTCGCAGAAGGATCCTCAAGCTTGGAAGTTTTACAAAATTTTTTGCAGCAACAGCTTGGAATATCTCTTAAGGAAACCAAGGCGCTACCAACAACCACCCATTCCATCACCCATCACCGAATTCAATCCATTGCTTGGAAAGGAAGTATTCAAAAAAAACCAAAACTTCACCCTCTTTACCAAGAAGCTAAATTCTTTAATAAGAAAGAGTTACCGAAAGTGGCATTGCCTAATTTTGATCGAAAAGTTTTATCCGCAGCCGATATTCTATAGTTAATATAGGTTTATACGGTGACAACGAATTCAAAATGGGTTAAGCTAAATTTTATCATAATTATGATATTATAAGAGGAGTCATTTGAATGCCAAAGATTGTCCCGATTTCGGATTTAAGAAATAAAACCCATGAGATTGTCGATCTATGCCGTCAAGATGAACCAATCTTTGTGACCCGCAATGGGCAAGGGGAATTAGTGGTGATGAGCCAAGACCTTTATGAAAAAATGCAAGCTCGATTAGAACTGTACCAACGTCTCGAAGAGGCAGATACATTTTATCGATCAGGACATAAGGGGAAATCTCACAAAGAAGTGATGAAATCGATCCGCGATCGACTGACATGAAGAAAACTTATCCCATCGTTTATCTCCCACCTGCAGAAAAAGATTTAGACGAATTATTTGCATTTTTAGCTCAAGATTTTCCTTCCCGAGCATCAAAGTTCTTAGACAAAATTGACAAAAAAATCTCAAGATTGGCGCGTTTCCCTTTATCTGGTTCCATACCCAAAGATCTTTTTTTAAAATCAAAAGGATATCGAATACTAATTATCGA
>JBGTGJ010000079.1:0-6326 GCA_041746775.1 bacterium | reverse complement strand
GAGGCAGAAATTATCTTTAAGGGGTTGTCGCTGGTAGATCACAAAACCGCTTATTATCATACCGCGCTAGGGGCGATTTATCAGAAGCAGCAAAAATTTTTTGAGGCACTAGCGGAATACACGATTGCTACTGAGATTGATCCCAACGACATCACCGCCTATGTCAATCGAGGAGAGATTTACTTTCACATGGGGGCAGAAAATTTACCCCTGCAAGATTTTGAGCAGGCAATTGCGCTAGATCCTCAAGGGAAAGATCCTTGGGGAAATCGGGCAAAGTTTTTGAGAAGGCAGTTGTTACAATTGATGAATGTCGAACCTTCGTAAGAGAGATTTATGGCAAGAACTAGTATCGGAAATCCCAATGTTCAGCGAATCATTGCCGAAGCGCAAGAGCAGCTAGGCAAAGCAGGCTACGATCCGAAGATGATCGACAAGCTGTTGGCGAATCGGTCAGTCGAGGTAAATGACAAAGACATCGTCGTTTATCTTAAAAATAATTATCTCGCTTATTCTAATCTCGTAGGATGGGAACGTTTCTACTCTGGCTCTTCCGATGTCCTGGGGCCCGATCAGCATCTCGATGCCTTTCAAGATGATGGGGCTTCTCCCGTCAAATTTGTGAACATGCTTCCTCCAGAATTTTTTAATAATCCTGAACAAGCTTCTAGAGAGCTTGGTTTTTCTAGAGAAGAATCGCGCACGTTTCATCAATTATTTACTCCACCTCCTGATCAATCTCAAAGCACTGAAGTGGTTTATGCCACGACTGGCAAGGCGATGAGTTCCGCTTCTGGCAGCAAGGCATTGGGTGTCTCTTCTGGAGGTACCAACCAGACACCGACTTCATCCCGAAGCTCTAGTGTTTCCCAGGGATATGATAATCAGGCGGCCGAAGATCTGTTGAACAGTTTGGGAGACTACGAACAGCGGTCCAGAGATGTGATCGCCGATGGGGTAGCGGAGATGGAGAGAATCCGTCAGGTTAAAAAGGAAATTATTGAGGCTTTGAGCAGTGCTAGTCCACAAGATATACCACGATTAAATGCCGAACTAGGAGACCTCAATCAAAGTGGTACCGAAATCATGACAAAAATTCAGGAAATAAAAAGATTTCAAGACACGATGTTTAGTTTATTCAAGAGTCTTTTCGATATCCAGCAACGATCGAGAGATGCGATTATTCAGAATATTGGAAGAACTGGCTAATCATCGATGGGGTATTAGTCTGTGGCTGATCAAGAACGTCCTCACATCCCCGCCCCTCCAGGTCGCACGGCAAACAAGCTTCATGACCCTACGCCGCAACGCCGGAAGTATGTCATCGATCTGCTCTTTAAATTTCTCAATAACCAAATCACCATGGCCCAGCTCACTGGGATCTCGCAAAAAGATCTCTATCAGCTTTCAGAAGTCGGACATGTGAAGTTGAGACATGGGCGTACTGCGGAGGCAAAAAAGATTTTTGAGTGTCTGGTGAAGATGGATAGCAAAAATCCATTCTTTCATTCCTGCATGGGTTCTGTTTTTCAGAAAATGGGAAGATATGTGGATGCGGTGTTTGAATATTCTGAGGCGTTGAAGTTTAAGAAAGATGACGTTGCGTCGATGGTGAATCGTGGTGAGATTTATCTCATCCACAAAAATTATAAAAAAGCGGCAGAAGATTTTCGAAATGCAATTCTGCTCGATCCAGTCGGTAAAAATCTCTTTTCGAATCGGGCACGCTCTTTGGTGATTGCGATTAAAAGAAGTTTACAGGTGCAGAAGGGGTTGGTTCAGGGGGCTAAAGCTCCACCGATTCGCCCCAAGGGGTTGAGGCCGGGTGGACAGCCTAGTTTGGCAAGAAGGTTGAATCCGCCACGGTGACTATTCTTCTTCATCCCCGTCGGGCGCATTAATCCCATACTTCTTTAAAAGATTTCTCAAATGTTTTCGATCGATCTTGGCTTCCCGGGAGGCTTTGCTCACGTTGTAATTATTTCTCTGTAGCAATTCTTCTAAATAATCTTTTTCAAACACCTCGACGATTTTCTGTTTCGCCTCTTTGAAAGGGAGGGAAGTGTCGACCTCCATCCGCTCCGTAGGTTCCACGTGATGCTCCATCTCCTGAAAGACAAAGGCCAGACTTGAGGCACTAATGGTGTCGCTGTCAGACATTGAAACAGCCCGCTCGATGACGTTGGCCAGTTCTCTCACGTTTCCCGGCCATTGATAACGTTGTAAGGTCTTCATCGCGTCGTCTTCAATGCGGACGACCCTGAATTTTCCGTCGGGGAGCTGGTTAAATCGTCCATTCTCTAGGAATTTTTTGATGATAATGGGGAGGTCTTCGGGGCGTTCTCGCAGTGCGGGGAGGTGAACTTTGACGACCGATAATCGGTAATACAAATCTTCGCGAAATCTTCCTTCTTCGACTTCATGGTGCAGATCGCGATTCGTGGCGCAAATGACACGGACATCGAGATCTACTTTTTCGTTACTTCCAATCCGTTTGACCTCTCTTTGTTCTCAGGCGCGGAGTAACTTTGGCTGGAGATCCAAACTCAGCTCTCCGATTTCGTCCAAAAAAATAGTTCCGCCAAAGGCGGCTTCAAACGCCCCTTTGCGCTGTTTAATGGCGCCGGTGAAGGCCCCTTTTTCATGCCCAAAAAGTTCGGATTCAATCAAGGTAGGAGCGACGGCAGAACAATCAAAGACGATAAACGGTTTCTCTTTTCGTTGGCTAAAATTGTGGATGGCTCGGGCGACTAATTCTTTTCCGGTTCCTGTTTCCCCTTCGACAATGACGGTCGCCATACTGGGGGCAATCTTTTCGAGTAACGCAAAGATCTGCCGCATTTTGCGACTTTTTCCGACGAGTTCGCCAAATTCTTGATTGGGTGATGGGTCGATCCGAACCTTTTCATCGAAGGAGACAAATTCAATTTCGGTATTACCAATCTTGATGACGTCTCCAGGGCTTAAGTAGGCTTCTTTCACCTTGATGTCGTTTAAGTAAGTCCCATTGGTGCTCCCTAAATCTCTCAAGAGATACGAATCGCTGGTCATCTCAATTTCAGCATGATTACGACTGACGGCGTTGTCGAGGATTACGATTTGATTGTCGATTTTTTTTCCGATCTGGGTCACCTGACGGTTGAGGTCATACTTTTTATTTTCGTCAGAGCCCGAAATCACCCGAAGCATACACTTGCGCAGCGAGACGACGTCTCGATTTTCGTCGGTTCCAAGTAACTGAGTTTTGGCATCGAAATCATTATCTTTGGCCATAAAAATTCCTTAAAGCTTTTTTAAGTTCGCCATAAAGTTTTGTGTTCCCCCTTCAATGGTAACGCTTTTGGTCCATGCCTCATAACCATCTTTTTTGACCGTAATGGTATGTTCCGTTTGAGGGCGTAGCCCCTTGATTCGAAGCGGGGTCGATTTTTGAGGTTGTCCGTTGAGTAGTACCAACGCTCCTGGAGGGTTTGAGTCGATAAACAAAATCCCCACCCCTTCGGATCCTTTCAATTCAATGGTTCCTAAATTTCGTGTTTCCCCCGGACGGATGTTGACCACTTTGGTGACCGTCGCAAGTCCGGTTTTGGTCACGGTGATTTCTACCGGAGAGTTTGCCGATACCTTAAATTTTCCCGACGAGGATCCCTGTCGTACTCCGTTGATAAAAATGTCAGCCCCTTTGGGATTGGTGGAGAGCGAGACAAAACTATCCCCACCTGAAGATTCTGTTGGCTCTTTTTTTGGAGTTTCGGTCGGTGTTTTTTTCGGAGGTTCTTTCTGCGTCGTTGTGGGAGTGGTCGGGGTTTCTTTTGTGGTTGGGGGAGTTCCCGTTTCAAATTTTTTAAGAGACTCGTTGATGTTGACCATCTGTTTTTGATTCAGCTCGATCGTTCGAAAAACATCTTGAAAACCGGTTTTAGAGAGACGCAGGTTGTAACGTTTTCCTACTTCAATGTTGGGGATGACGCCGGGGGTGACCGTCCCAGTGTCGTCATTGTTGAGATAGATCTTAGCGCCGGAAGGATTCGAAGTGACTCTGATAGAACCATATTGAATCTCCTCCAACTTTTTTGAAAAGTCGACCGGTTCAATCGAGTAAAGGGTTATTTTTTCTTCTACCGGACGATATTTATCGAGCTCTAATTTAATCGAGTAAGTTTTCGAAAGTGGGAGGTCTTCGACCGTCGCAGGAGTGGTTTTTCCGGTATCCTTTCCATCCACCAAAATCTTGGCGCCAGGAGGATTAGTGGTTACTTTGATCGATCCGACAGGAATAACTTCTAATGTTGGATTGATCGTGACTGGATTGGGATCAACCAAGGTCACGCTTCGAGACCAATCTTTGAATCTTGGTTTTTTAAGCGTAATCGTTTGGGTCTTGCCGACCTCTAAGGCGCGAATCGTGGCGGGGGTCAGCAGATTGGTTTCGCTATCGTTGATGTAAACCTGGGCCCCCTCGGGAGTGGAGTAGATTTGTAAGACCCCTGTGATCGTCGTTGCTTTTTTAAACAGGTCGGTTTTGAAATAAACTCCCGCTGCAATCGCAAGCAGTGCGACAAACAAGAAAGCCCATCCCAAGGGGCTTTTCCTTTTTTGTTCCGTCCGTCGATCAAAGACTCGCGGAGTGTGCTCCATGGAGATCGGTCCCGTCACTGCTTCTTTCGTCGGGGTGGGGGTTTTGAACTGGAGCTCGGGTTCCAAAAAAGTCTGAGTCGGTTGTTTTCCCGCTGCCCCCCCCTCATCGGAGCGATGGACCAGATTTTCTTGACTGGTCGCCTCGATCAACAGCGAACGGGTCTTGGAATCGATGGAGAGTTCTTCTTTTTTCGCCTCCGTTTTCTTTTCAATCTCGTCGGCAAACCAGCCATTCATCAAGTGAGAAAGTTTTCGAGGGGTAAAATCGATGTAAGTTGAATAGAGATATCGGGTGAGATCGATCTGCAGATCCCCGGCATTTTCATAGCGATCCTTGGTCGAATAGGCGAGTGCTTTGGCGAGGATCTTGCGGAGTCCGGGACCCATCGAATCTGGAAAGGAATTTTCGGTGATTCGCGTTGTGCGAATTTTTTTTAAGACTTCAAACTGTGTTTCACCAGTAAAAAACTTTTCCCCAGTGAGCAGTTCATAAAAGATTAGTCCGACGGAATAGATGTCGGTTCTACGATCGACCGGTTTCCCCAATGCCTGCTCGGGAGACATGTAACTGATCTTCCCTTTAAGAATCCCTGCCATCGTATGGCTAATGTTCATCGCCGCCTTAGCGATTCCAAAATCGACGATCTTCACTTCCCCTTCAAAGCTGATCAAAATATTTTGCGGGCTGATATCGCGGTGAACGATGTTGAGTGGCTTTGCCTCATTATCTTTTTTAGAATGGGCATAATCTAACCCCTTGGCCATTTCGCTGACGATATAGACAACGGTTTCTTCCCCCAATGGTTCGGAGCGTTCTTGCGCACGGGTTAAAAATTCTCGAAGGTTGATCCCGTTGATATATTCCATCGAGATGAAATAATCGTCGCCGACCTTTCCAAGATCATAAACCTGAACGATATTGGTGTGGGAAAGAAGCACCGAGAGTTTGGCTTCACTCACCAACATGTCGATGAATTCTTTGTCGTTAGAAACGTGCGGAAGGATTCGCTTAATTGCGAGCAGCTTTTCAAAGCCGTCGACACCGTAGGTCTTGGCTTTGTAGATTTCGGCCCTCCCTCCTGTCGCCAGTTTTTCAATGAGGAAGAATCGGCCGAACGGTTTTGGGGAAAATTCGTCCATAACACCTTAAATCGTGAATAAATAAACCAACAGTAATAATGCGACCGCTAAAGCTGCCAATCCGAGATAGTACGACCAATTCCATTTAAAACCCGAGCTCACGTTGATAGCGGGAGGGGGTTCTTCAACCACGATTTTTGATCCAGTCACTTCTTGTTCTTTTTGCGGAACAGCAACCGTCAAAACGGTCCCTTTAACGATTTGATCGACGACCAGATTGTCTCCTGGTTTGCGACTTAGGTATTGCATCCCTTCCTGGCGGCTTAAGGCAATCTGTGCCCCGCGGATGAACAGGCCGTTGTTCAGCGAGATATCCACTTCCATCAATGCCTTTTCTCGATGGGTACTGATTCCTCTAAAAATAAGTCCGGCGATTTGGCCTGATTCAATTTTATCAGATTTAAACTTTTTAGGATCTTTGGTGAGCAGCTGGATAAAATCCGAGGTTTCGCCAAAACTGTCTTTGTCCCCTTGCGAGGTCGACGAGTTTTGTTCTCTTTTTTTATCCTCCTTGGTTTCTTTGGAGGCAGTAATCTTCCAAGGGTCAT
>JBGTGJ010000078.1:0-7426 GCA_041746775.1 bacterium | reverse complement strand
GGAACGGCCAACTGCGATGACAACTGTCCGAGCAACCCTGACAAAACGGAAACGGGAGTCTGTGGTTGTGACGCCGCGGATGTCGACGGAGATGGTGATCAGACGCTTGATTGCAATGACAATTGTCCGAATGATGCCAATAAAACCGCGCCTGGAGCTTGCGGTTGCGGAATCGCGGACACCGACACTGACAATGATGGAATTGAAGACTGCAACGATGATTGCCCGAACGACTTAGCTAAAACGAGTCCGGGAGTCTGCGGTTGTGGTGTTTCCGATGTGGATGCAAATCAGAATGGAACTGCGGATTGTAATGATGTCCCTGCACCTCCACCACCTCAAGTAACACCTCCTCCAGCTCCTAGATTCTTGGAAGGTAGCGGTTGCAGCTTAAATCCAGCGGCCACGTTCCGATTCTTGACCTTAGCTCCAACCTTGATGGTGGTGGCGGGATTGATGCTGCTGCGAAGACGACGAAAATAATTTCGATTTCATGAACTCCTCAAAGGCCGTTGGTTTTAGAACTGGCGGCCTTTTTTATTGTCTTCAAAATCGATCTCGCCTGCGCCATCGCCAAACAATGATCGAGCACCGATTGAGCTGCCTGGGGTTTGGCTAACTTGAGGGCATTCTGGCGCATTGTTTCTAAGGCGGAAGGATTATTTACGAAGAACTGGAGACGATGGGCGATCTTTTCACCGGTTAATTCTTGGTCCAAAATAATCTCGGCCGCCCCGTGAACTTCCATCTCATTGGCATTGTAGAGCTGATGATCGTCCGCCGCAAAAGGGTAGGGGATGAGTATCGAAGGGAGACCCAAGTTTTGTAATTCCGTGATGGTTCCCGCTCCTGCACGGCATAGCATCAAATCGGTTTTCGAATAATAACTGTTTAGATTTTGCGAGAAAGGAAAAGCTTCGGCAGCAACGGAGTTTTTTTCATATGCTGATTTCACTGCTTCGAAATCTTGAACCCCAGTCTGATGAATAAAGAAAAATCGATTTTTTTGGTTTTTCAAAAAGGGGAGTGATTCCACCACGCGCATATTTAAAGAGTGGGCCCCTTGTGAACCACCTAAAATAAAAACGAAAAATTTATCTTTGCTCAAATTTTCCGTTGGAACTTCTTTCATTTGCCGAGTTGGATTTCCCGTGAGAAAGGTTTTTCCTTTCGGAAAAAAATCTTTTGCCTTTTCAAAAGCAACAAATATTTTGTCTACAAACCTTCCCAACTGCCGATTCGTAAATCCAGGGATCGAGTTCTGTTCAATGATCGCGGTTGGAATTTTGGAGAAATGCGCCGCTAGCGTCATTGGGCCGCTAGCGTAACCTCCAATACCGATCACGACATCAGGATTGAAGTCTTTTAGAATTTTTTTCGATTGAAAATAGGCTCGCGGTAGGCGGAGCAAGCTTTCTAACCGTGCCTTCCAGCCGGAACCTTTGAGTGGAGTTGCTTGGATAAATTTTAAAGAAAATCCAGAAGCAGGAATAATCTCTTTTTCTAACCCATAATCAGTTCCAACAAAGAGGGTTTTTGATTGTGGAAATCGACTGACCAACTCTTGTGCAACTGAAATTCCAGAAAAAAGGTGCCCGCCGGTTCCACCGCCGGCGAAGAGAAATTTGAGAGGGGTATTTGTCATATTTTTTTAAATGTTCCATATCCTCCCCCGCTTGGATTAAGAGGGGGTTGGGGGGAGTTCCTGTGATAGAAAAGTACCTTTGCTTGCCGGTACTTCTTTAACCAACAAACTGCTTAAGCCAAAGATAATTTATCTCTTTCATTTTTCGAAGCCCTTTATCATTTCCAATCATCGTTTCGCAGCCACAATCGATTGCTGTCGCCAGATGGATCGCATCGGGAGTTTTTAAATGATACTTGGCTCGAAGACGGGCCGCCGTATCTGCCATCTCAAGACTGAGAGGATGTATGCTAAAATTGGGAAGGTTTTTTAGAAGTGCAATGTGAGTCAAGGCTCGATCAGGGCGGGCTAGTTCATATGGTTTTACATTGAGTTCAAGAAAACTCAGTGTCGAAGTATGCCCTCGGAATTTTTTATTTTCAATACCGTCAAAAATAACTTGAGTGAGTAGGGCGTATGGGAGTGCGTCTTCGAGATGATAAATTAGAATATTGGTATCAACATACACCTCGCGAACATCCGCTAGCCTTTTTTGAAAACTGTCTATTGAGACCAAGATTTTCTCTCATGGGTGAGATAGTTGGGAGGATAAACCCCTTTAGAAAGCCCTCTTAGAGAGCGACTTATCTTTTTTGGTTTTGGAATTAAGATCGTGACCCCATGTAGCGCTTCGACGATAAGATGATCCCCACCTTTCACATGCATCTCCTCACGAGCTTCCTTGGGGATCACAATTTGATTTTTTTGACTCATTTTTGTTTGAGGCATTTTTGTTCTCCAGATGACGCTTTACTTTTATCATAAAAGGTAAAGTGGAATCAAGAGGGCAAACACGTCGCCCCCGCTTGGGTTAAGAGGGGGTAGGGGGAGTTCCTGTGAAAGAAAAGTACCTTATTGGATTTCGACGGAATCATTCAAAGAGGTACTTTCTATTACAGGAAATCCCCTTAATCCCCTCTTAACCCAAGAGGGGAAAATCGCCGCTGAACAGTTTACAGTCTTACTCCTCCAACTCAATCCTCAACACTGGATCCTCCCCTTGCGTAATTGGGCTTTGGCGAAGGGCTTCGAGAAATTGACGGTGCCCATATCCCCAAACTTTTGTCACTTTGAAGTAATTCTTTTCCAAATAGCGAAGTTGGACCTTGCCGTAACTATGGGCTGAATTTTCCTCCCCCGGCCGTACCATCGTGAAACCACGTAAGTCCCCCCCATCTTTTTTCAAACCAAATTGTAGGATAATCACCCCAGGCTCGGCTCCACTCAAATCTCGCAACCGTCGACGAAACTCCTCAAGATCAGAACTTCTCATCTCTTTAAGATCATTCAAATGAAAATTACTGCGCCCGGCTGTCCCCCACCTTAACCATCCACGAGAGCGGATCTTGAGCCAGCCATTTTTATAGACTGCGCTTTCCTTTAATTTTTCTATCACCTCATCCACTTTTTGACCCCACCCTTTCTCCACCTCTACACCACCGTCCTCTAAATAGTGGAGCTGGACCTTACTGTAATTATGGGCTGAATTTTCCTCTCCCGGCCGCACCGCCTTGAAGCCATTTAAGTGTCCATCTGTTGTTAAGTGAAATTGCAAGATACTCATCCTAGGCTCGGCTCCACTCGAATCTCGCAACCATCGACGAAACTCCTTAAGATCAGAATCTTTCATCTCTGTAAGATCATTCAGATAAAAGCCTGCTTTTCCTCCTGTTCCTAATCTCAACCATCCACGAGAGCGGATCTTGAGCCAACCATTTTTATAGACTGCGCTTTCCTTTAATTTTTTTACCACCTCATCCACTCCACTACCCCATCCCTTCTCGACCTCTACACCACCGTCCTCTAGATAGTGGAGCTGGACCTTACCGTGAGTATCACCTGAATTTTCCTCCCCCGGCCGCACCGCCTTGAAGCCATATAAGTGCCCATCTGTTTTTAACTGAAATTGCAAGATAATCACCTCAGGTGTTTCTCCAGATTGAAATCCAAAAATATGACGGAGACTTATTAACTTATCTTCCCCCACTGTATTAAATTCTTTAATATTTGTCGGCCGCCAACTCTCCCCAAAAATCACCCCATCAAAATGCTTGCGCAACATTTCCCATCCCTTCTCCTCTTCCCCAGCCCTTGCGATAATTTGGACCAATACCCAATAAAAATTTTCTTTGGTCTTATTGGGTATCGTTGCTTTTTCCAAATAATCCCGAAGAGTATCTGGCATAGCTCCTAATTTTCTTGCTTCTGAAAAGTATCCTCTCTGATACCGAAAGAACCCAAACCGGGCGAGTCGTAAGACCTCTTTTTCCCCCTCTGATAAATTTTCTGGAATCGGGTTTTTTTGAGCAAAGAGAATCGCCTGATCGGATGCCCAGGCATCGAGGAGTTTTTCTTCGCTGTCGTGAATTGCTTGTGAAAGCTGGCTTACTTCTTCGAAGTTTAAGGGGATACTATTGCTGTTGTAGTAGCGAAAAAGCTTGTCACTCTGTCTGCCTAAGCGATACGCCAACTCCTGCACCGCTTCGGGGGTAGGGAGAAGTTCTTCCAAGGTAATTGAAAAAGCGGAACGTCGTGACCCTGGAACAATTTGCCCTAGGTCGTTGATCTCAAAGCTTTCGATCGTTTGTTGACCCTGCACTCTTGCGGCTCTCGGACCAGTTGGCCCGGTGGGGCCAGTTGCCTGCTTCAATTTTCCTTGGCTTGTCCGATAGCTCTCTTGGATATTGATGTTCAACCGATGCCGCTGAAAGTTGCCACCTAGATCGACAAGGCTGGCGGTCGTTCTCTCCGGATGATTCGGATCGGGTCGCAAGGCCCGGCCAATGATCTGCACAAACATCCCGCGTGATTCGATGGCTCTAGCGACGATGACGGCTTCAGTCCCTTCATCATCAAAACCTTCGGTCGCAATGTTCACATTGACCAGGGCATCATATTCCCCACGCTTATAAGCCGCGATCACTTCTTTTCTTGCTCCGGCTGCCTTGCTTCCGTTGAAGCTGACCACTTTCCCATTTTCTATCTTCCAAACCGTCTCATCAGTAATCCCTGCGGCTCGAATTCCCACTTGGTTTAAATGTTCAGTGACAATACCGACCTCATTCGGAGAATTCTGATCAGTCCTCGGGCTCACAAACACCATCGTTCGTTTAAATTTATCTCCGTGATGGAGACGATCGTAAAAAATCTCGGCAATAATCCTCGCCTTTTCTTCAGGAGATGCCATCTTAAGTGCGTCGGCTGGATTGGTGGCGCCAGGTACTTCCAGATTTACTTCGATCCCGTATGGCTGCAACAAGTGCGACCTATCGATCATCCAGGTGATATCCTTCTCAAAGATCATTCCATCGACTCCAAAGGTGGTGTTGAGAGGTTTGCCAGTGAATCGATCCGGTGTTGCAGTGAACCCGACGAGCAGCCGATTCGGGTTGTATCGAATTTCTCCTTCTGGAGTAAAAAATCCGAGATGGATAAGTGGATTAAACCACTCGTTTCCATGCACGTAATGATGCGCTTCATCAAGGACGATCAGGTCGAACTGATTTAAAAGAGCCGGATCTTTTTGAATGAGGGTTTGGATGCTCGCCATGACAACTGGTTTGTCCCACTCTTCTCGCTCTGCTTGCACAACCCCTACATTCTCTTCTCCCACGACTCTTCCGATCTTCTTGGCATTTTGCTCTAAGATCTCTTCACGATGCGAGATCACCAAAGTTCGAAGCGGCTTTGGAAATTCTGCAACAAACAGCCCCACAAGATCGGCGAAGGTGATGGTTTTGCCGGTGCCGGTCGGAAGGACAATCAGGCCACGGTCTCGGTATTCCAAAATAATCTTGAAGAACGCCTGGATCGCTAACTCTTGATAATCCCGAGTAGGAAAAGGGTCGAAATAGCTCATCCACAAAGGATCAGAAGTGGAAGGGGAGTCTCCGATCGGGCCTTGCTCCTCCGCAGGTTTGGGGTCCACCATTGGGTCATTTTTTAAACTCCCAGGAAATCCAATAATACTAATCGAAGGATCTGGCTTCGGGCTTCCCATTTCTGGCCCTTTGATCCCAGGCATCTCGTAATTTTCAGGATTATTTGGAGCAGATTTAGTTTTGACTCTCGGTGGTACTGCCCAGTCATGCCAAATTGTTTTTCGAACCGGAATTTTGGAAACCGTTGGAACTACTTGAAAAGAGGTTTGAGATTGAGTTGCAAGACTATTGCTTCCAACGGTTGATCCGGTTTCCCCCTTGAGCACCATCCCTCCACTCTCGGTGGGAATTCCACCGCGACTCATCTGTGGCACCTCGGAACGCGGAATGTTTGAACGAGCGATGAACTCGGTGGGAGTTTGGTTGGAGGTTTGAGAAGAACGAAGTGTTCGGCCTTTTAGGAATGGGATAAACGGAAGAATCGTTTGGAGAAATCCCTCCATGATTCCTTCCTTGGCTTGAATCGCTTCTTTGGAATTTTCTGGAGCACTCAAACTCTTCGCAACATTCTTCTCAATCTTTTCACTACCATGCTTAAAAGAAAAAAATCCAAGAACTGCCGCCATCACAAGTTTTCCCTGAGGCGGAAGAAGCAGATAAAGCAAACCAGTTCCCAAAAAAGTTTTTGCATGTCGGCTTTGATCAATGACATTTTTTGTTCCCGCTAACCTCGCATCCCAGGCATCGGGTCGATAAATCTCTTTCCCCTCCCAGATCTCCAACAGCCGAGCCATCTGGGTCCGATCAAACCACCCCATATTTTTTCTCACCAATGCCCCTCGGATGAAATCGGGAGCGAGATCTAATTTTAATTTTTGGCGAAATGTTTGATCGGTATTGAGAAATAAATCTAAATCGAGCGGAGTAAATTTTTTATAGGCTATTTTAACGAAGGACTTCTTTTCTTCTCTTCCTCGGTAATCGATCTCTTTCAAAATAGCGGCGAGTTGATCCTGGTCTTCACGATAGGTGCCGAACATTGAATCAGAATATTTCACAAATTCTTGAGCAAGTTGTTCAGTAGTTGTGGTGGAGTAAGGCCGATCGGATGCATCAGGCTTTGGACTACGGGAAATATTTGATTGGCCGATTTTTGAAAATGTCATACCCCTTCTTCCTCTATTTCCTCATAAATATCGGCAAGATCGGGGTTTTGTTGCTAGAAATGTACGTATTAAAACCAACGGATGAAATTTGTATGTTGTTGATTTATTTGTAGGAATTTCAAACTAGGTCATCTCAGGGGCATTTTTTCTGGCCTGAGAAGAGATGTTGAGGAGAATTCCCACTAAAACTGTCATCACTAAAAGAGAAGTTCCTCCATGGCTGATGAAGGGGAGGGGCAATCCTTTGGTGGGGAGAAGTCCCATGACCACGCCAAAATTGATCAGCGCTTGGGTTGTGATGAGAGAAGTGATTCCAATCGCAAGGTAAGTTCCAAATAGATCCGGGGCGCGCATCGCGATTTTAATTCCGCGGATCATCAAAAAGATAAACAGTCCGATGACGAACAAAACGCCGATGAGTCCTAATTCTTCTCCAATCACCGAAAAAATAAAATCGGTATGCGCAGCGGGTAAATAAAAGAGTTTTTGTTTTCCTTGTCCTAGACCTGCACCCCATAATCCTCCCATGTTGAAGGCGACGTAGGATTGAATGATCTGGAAACCTTCATCGAGTTTGTGCTCCCACGGATCGAGAAAGGCCAAGATTCTCCTGCGTCGATAATCGACCGAAAAGATGAGGAAGTAGAGAAGCGGAAGTGCTGCAAGAAGTCCCGCGGCAAGGTACCAAATCCTAG
>JBGTGJ010000077.1:0-5019 GCA_041746775.1 bacterium | reverse complement strand
GTTAAAAATTTGAGATGTGGTCGTGATTCGCCAAAATCAAATGCCGAAAAAGCAACACCGATCGGCCCCTTCTCATAGTCAACCCCAAATCCTCCGGACGACTCGATCAAACCGCCCCGGATGGTGAAGTCTTTAAACTTTTTACCAAATTGTGCTGAGAACCGAACCTCATTGAAATCTTCAGTCTCTGTGGTGACCGAGGTGATCGTTCCATTGGGATTCGTAATATTCGTGATCTGTGTATCGTTACTGGAGGGTGGGGCGGGATCATGGACCACTTCGAAGAGGAAGAATTTGTCGGGTCGAGGTTGTAATTTTATGCTGACATAATTTTTAACATCTTGGGTCGTCCCTAAATATTCCATATGATAGCCCAGCTCAGTCTGTATCCGGTGAATACCACCCGTTAATTCACTGAGGTTATCCAACACTTCGTTTGCTTTATCGACTGTACTTTCATCTTTCAGCAGACGACCAATGCTTCCATGCCCCTCTTGAATATTTTGAGTAATCTCGTCGATTCTCGCGACGGTGCTTTCGACATCCGCGGAAGTATTGTTTGATAATCTTCTTAAATCATCGCTCAGCACACGAAGATTTGAGACCAAGACATTCATATTCTCAACGTTTCGACTGGACACATTCGCCATATTCGCGGTGAGAATATCCATATTTTTTAGAATTCTGGCAGTATGGGAGTTTTCAACCGCGGTATAAACCTTCATCGACTCAGTAATAGTTTTGACATTTTCGGTGATCTCACTCACCTCCCCAAACAACTCGGTATAATCACCCCGTGGTTTCACGTTCATAATGACCCCATCGTCTGATAATGGCTTGGCACTCGCAGATTTGGGAATGAGTTCGATATAGGTGTCTCCCAACACCCCTCGTGTTTTGATTTGCAATTCGACATCTTCTCGAAGCACCACATCTTTTTTGACCTTGATGGTGACCAATGCCTTTCGGTTTTGTAGCAACTCAATATCTTCCACACTTCCAATCGGAATTCCTGCTACCTGCACGGGAGTTTTGGGTGTCACCCCTTCGGCATTCTCCATCTGAGCCTTCACTTCATAGGAGCCTCCACCTGTCAGACCTAAATCACTTACTTCAATCGTGATGTAGGCGATAATGATCAGCGCAAGGATAATAAAGGCCCCAACTTTAGCTTCACTGGAAAATTTTTTCATAAATTATCCGATATAATTTTTGTCTGCTTTTCCCTCAAGAAACTGCTGCACAAAGGGATGCTTTGATTGCCGAAACTTTTCGGGTTCCCCCTGTTCTAAAATTTTCCCTTCGTGAAGCATAGCGATTCTGTCGGCCACTTTGAAGGCCCCTTGGATATCATGGCTTACGACGACAGAAGTGATATTGAGACGCTTTTGTGTTTCAACAATGAGTTCATCAATCGAGTCACTGAGAATCGGATCCAGCCCTGTCGTCGGCTCATCATAAAGCATGATTTTTGGTTCTAAAATTAACGCGCGCGCTAGACCGACACGCTTACGCATCCCTCCGCTGAGCTCCGAGGGGATTTTATGCTCTATATTTTTCAAACCGACTTGCGCAAGGATTTCTGTGACTCGATCGTTGATTTCCTTTTCCGGCATCTTGGTATGTTCGCGAAGCGGGAAGGCGACGTTGTCAAAGACGTTCATGGAGTCAAAAAGAGCTGCTCCTTGAAACAACATTCCAAACTTTTTGGTAACTTCATTTTTGTCAAAACTGGAAAGCTTCGTTGTATCGACTTTATCTACCAATACCTCCCCTTGATCTGGCTTGATGAGCCCAATGATGGTCTTGAGTAAGACACTCTTTCCCTCTCCGGAGCGCCCCATAATGACGGTGATGCCGCCAGTGGGAATCTCCAAATCGATACCATTGAGTACCACCTGCTTGCCAAACGATTTGTAAATTTGAACCAGTTGAATCATGGAGAATAATAGCTAGGAAAGATTTTTAATATCCAAGTCGCCAAGAAATAATTCACCACTAAAATAGAAACCGAACCTGCCACCACCGCCTCAGTCGTCGCTTTTCCAACCCCTTCCGCCCCTCGTGTAGCACGATATCCTTTATAACAAGCGATCAAACTCACTAATAGACCAAAAACGACCGCTTTGATGAGTCCCTGATAAAGGTCTTCTGCCTCCACGTAAGACTTAAATCTTGCGATATAAGGGCCGGCAGGAATTTGTAAGAGATGAACCGAGACGACATACGATCCGATGATTCCTACCGCATCGAAAAGAGCGGTTAATAATGGAACCATCACGGTGCTCGCCAATACACGAGGAACCACTAAATAATTAATGGGATTAATCGCCATGCTCTGCAGAGCATCTACCTGCTCGGTCACCTGCATCGTCCCTATTTCAGCCGCCATCGCGCTACAGGCACGAGCGACGATCATGAGTGCAGTAAAAACAGGAGCGAGTTCGCGGGTAATGGCAATTCCGACCGTGGAACCTACTAAACTCTCTGCATTAAAGGAGCGAAACGCCGAGCCGGTCTGTAGAGCAAAAACCATCCCTGCAAAGGCGCCGACTAAAGTGATGATCATGATCGATTGGACGCCGATTCTTTCCATTTCTCGAATAAAAATCCTAGTTCGAAAAGGAGGGCGAAACATCCATTCGAAGGTATCTTTAACGAAAAACGAAAATTCCCCAAGCCCCCTAAACGTCTCGAGGAAGGATTTACCAACTCTTAATGAAATTTTGCGAAATAATTCTTTCAAGAATGATCTCCCTCATAGATTCTGGGAATGCGTTTTGAAACAGCACAAAGCAGTTCATAAGAAATAGTTCCAGCTTTCCCTGCCATCTCTTCCACCGGAAGGGTATCTCCCCAAAGGGTCACTTTGTTTCCGAGTGAAACTTGTGGAAGGTCGGTCACATCGATCATCGTCAAATCCATGCAAACTCTTCCGACGACGGGAACTCGCTGACCCAGCAAAAGTACTTCTCCCACATTACTTAAGTGACGAATGTAGCCATCGGCATATCCGACGGGAAGAACGGCAATCTTACTGCGTCGCGAAGTGGTCCAAGTACCACCGTAGCTCACCTTAACTCCAGCAGAAACCTCTTTAAGACTGATCACCTCGGTTTCAAAATGCATCACCGGTTTTAATTTTTTCCCTTCTTCGAATCGCGGATTGGGACTTACCCCATAAAGCATCAGCCCCGGTCGAACCATATTACATGGCCCCAAATTTTTTCCGAGCAACGCTGCGGAGTTGGCCAGATGGTAAAATTTTATTTGAGCATCGAGCTTTTTGATTTCTTCTTCAGCGGATTGAAATGATTGGTACTGTTGGGCAGTTTCTCTTTCAAAAGTTTCATCAGATTGCGCAAGATGTGTCAGCGCTCCTGTTAGCTCTATTCGAGGATATTTTTTTAAACTTTGGAGAAAAGAGGAAACTTCTGCAGGTAAAATACCCAAACGAGTCATTCCCGTGTCTATTTTAAGATGAATAGAAAGATTGGAGCTGAGACTTGAAGCAAGAGATTTTAGCTGTACTTCGTTAAAGAGCACAGGGGTCAATTGATATTCCGCTAAGAGATCTCCAGGAGCGTGGAATGGACCACCAAAGAGTAAAATAGGAGTTTTAATTCCTGCTTCCCGCAGCTCGATCCCTTCCTCCGGACTCGCGACACCCAATGCATGAACCCCTTCCCTTTCCAAAACTTTTGAAACATGAACAGCTCCATGCCCATAGGCATTCGTCTTCACCACTCCAAGAATAGAAACTTTTGGACCCGCCAATTCACGAGCCAAAAGAAAATTGTGTCGTAATGCCTCCAGATTGATGTAGGCCACCGTTGGTCGGAATTGATTTGGATTTTTATGTTGATTCATGATTAGGGAGACATCCATAGCCAACTCTATGCCGAAGTCAAACCTTCAAATCACCGCAATTGGTCACGCAACGACACTCATCCAAATGGGTGAACAAACCATTTTGACCGATCCCAATTTTTCTAATCGAATCCTATTTTGGAAACGGTTGAAGAAGCCAGGCATTGAGCCAAAAGCGCTTCCCGCTCTTTCTGCCATCCTGATTTCGAATGCCCACTATGATCATCTCGATATTTTCAGTTTTAAATATTTTAAATCAACCATCCCCGTCATCGTCCCCAAAGGTTTAGGGAAATTTGTCAGTCGGTTTTTACCTAATCCCGTGATCGAAATTCCACCGTGGAGCCATCATGTCCATCAAGGGGTTGAGATCCACGCCCTCCCGGTGCAACACATCGGCTATCGCTGGATCCCGATCCGCAACCGCCCCTCCGCCGCTTATCTATTGAGATCGCCGGAAGGGAACGTCTATTTCACCGGCGCGACGGGTTATGGAAAACATTTTAAAGAAACTGCCTCACTCTATCCGATCGACGTCGCCCTCCTTCCAATCGCTGGATATAATCCCCCTTGGCTTCATCAAAAAAATAATATGAATCCTGAGGAAGCGATCCGCGCGATAGAAGACCTCAAAGCCAAGCATCTCATCCCGATTAGTTGGGGAAGTTTTTTAACGTTGGGGGAGAAGCAGGAGGAGGCGAAGATGTGGTTGGAGAGATTGGTGGCAGAAAAAAATCTTTCTTCAAAGGTGCATCTGCTATCACCGGGCGAAATATGGGAGACTAAATTGACTTCTCCGCTCTAACTCTCTATAGAACTGATCATACCAAACCCTAGGGGAGTCCATCGATGGACTGAGAACCCTCTTACGAGGGGACCCTCTGAACCTGATCCGGGTCATGCCGGTGTAGGAAAGCGGTGAGACAAGTGATTCAAATCAAACTCAATGGGGAATCGAAAACGGTTCCTCCCCAACTTACTCTCTCTCAGCTTCTTACAGAACTTCAGGTGCATCCCCAAAAGGTAGCGGTAGCGAAAAATTTGGAGGTAGTGGTTCGTTCGGAGTTGGAAAAGACCCGACTGGAGAATGGAGATGAAATCGAAATTTTTCAAGCAGTAGGTGGGGGATAATTTGTAGGGGCGATAACA
>JBGTGJ010000076.1:0-12711 GCA_041746775.1 bacterium | reverse complement strand
GTTGCGGTAGGGGGGGGTGAAAATTTTGCTACAACAAATGTTTCACCCGCCCTCCCCGCATCCGAAGACAAAATCACGTATACAATAGATATTTCTTCCTCATCTCCAAAAACTTCTTTTTCTCCTCTTCCCAACCCCCCTCAATTTCTTTTAACGAACTCCCCTTTTCAATCTGAGGGCGAAGCTGATCATTCCCTGCCAATAAATCGATCGCTGGAATCTCCTCCACAAACTCATAGGCTCGATGCCGATATTGGAATTGATTAGGATATAGATCATGGATTGCTTTGAGGACTGCCACACCAGTTAGCACCGGCTTGAACGCGCGGCGCCTCGTGACGTGAAGCTGAGCACCACCACAAACTTGACCTGAAAATTTTTGAAAATTTGGTTTAAAGGAGAGTGGCCGAAAGGTCACTCCTGCCAGACGAAATTCTTTTAATTTCTCCACTAATTTTTGCGGATTGATATAAGGCGCTCCAAAAATTTCAAACGGTTTGGTGGTTCCCCTCCCCTCACTCACCTCCGTCCCTTCTAAAAGACACATGCCAGGATAAACGACCGCGGTGTCAACGGTCGGCATATTCGGACTAGGAAAAATCCACGGAACCTCGAACTCATCCATATATCTCCTCCGATGCCAACCTTTCATCGGAATCACCGTGAGCTCACATCGCAATCCAAACTCCTCGCGAAATAAATTCGCCAATTCCCCGACCGTCATACCATGCCGATGAGCGAGAGGAAATTGACCGACGAAGGAACGGTATTTTTCCTGAACCAGATTCCCTTCCACCTGATGCCCATTGATCGGATTGGGGCGATCGAGAATCACGACATGCGTCCCAGTCTTTTGCGCCACCTCCATGCAGAAGGCGATGGTATAGATAAAGGTGTAATAGCGTGAACCAACATCTTGTAAATCGCAGACCAGAACCTCGACATCGGAGAGAGATTCTGGAGTAGGTTTAAGACTTTCTACGGAGCTTCCATAAAGGCTGTAGACCGGAATCGATCCAAAGGTGGAGGATCCCACCCCCTCCATATCCTGTGCCTGCCCATCGATCCCATGCTCCGGCCCAAACAAGGCGACCATCTTACAAGAGCCCTCTGACTGAAAAATCTGGATCGCATGACGAAAATTCTTATCGATCGAAGCAGGGTGCACCAAAAGGGCAACCTTCTTTCCTCGAATAAGTTTGGAGTGGAAGCGGAAGAGGCGTTCAAGACCGGTTTGCATGGTGGAAAGATATTTCAACTTTTTTTCTTTTAAAAGGAAACTTTCAAGATTACTTGCCGATAATAGGGGCACTTGGTTAAAAAAGGAAAAGATTTCATGAAAAAACTTCTTTTTATTCTATCCTTTTTAATATTCATCCTTTTGTCTTTCCAAAAAACCGCTCAAGCCCAATTTAACTCGTTCTTCCCATCCTATGGCTATGGAACTTATGGTTATTATTACCCTTATTACGGCAGTGCCCTCGATAAAGCCTATTATGGAACCTACCAATTCTTCGACACTGTCAACGAAGTCTGGAGTACGGTCGAAAATAGCCGTGCCACCGAGGCACAAATCCAAAATCGCCGAAATAACTTAGAAAATTACAAAACCTTGCAAAGGGCCCAAACCGAAGGGATCCCCCCTTTCGCCGATGTTGGACCGGATGGGAAGCAGCGTTCCCCCAAGATTACCTGGCAAGATGTCGAGTCGATTAGATAATCCTTTCTCCTTTTTTTAAACCTCCTTATAATTTCAAGATATAAGCACAGACACCCCTAGATCATGCAAAGGAGTTTCCATGAAAACCACCTTTACCTCGGAGTCTGTCACCGAAGGGCACCCCGACAAAGTCTGCGATCGCATCTCGGATTCCATATTAGACACCGTGCTATCTCAAGACCCAACCGGACGAGTCGCCTGTGAAACTTTTGTAACGGTTGGAATGGTGATGGTCGGAGGAGAAATTACCACTCGCGCCAATTTGGATCCCGTACCGCTGGTTCGTGATGCATTGAGATACATTGGCTACACCTCGCATGAAACCGGCTTAAGCTCGGAGAGTTGTGCGGTCATCAATGTGATCGGACGACAATCTCCGGATATCTCTCAAGGGGTCGATACCGGAGGAGCGGGAGACCAAGGGGTGATGTTTGGTTATGCGTCGAACGAAACCAAAGAGATGATGCCCATGCCAATCGTATTGGCCCACCGATTAACTCAACGATTGACCGAAGTGCGTAAAAAAAACATCCTTCGCCATTTAAGACCCGATGGAAAATCACAAGTAACGGTGGAATATGAGGAAGGAAAACCGATCCGCATCGACAGTGTGGTCTTGGCAGCGCAACACGATGAATCAATCCTGGATAAATCGGGAGATCAGATCACCAAAAAAGCTCGTGAAGAGTTGATACACAAAGTAGTTCACCAAGTGCTTCCCGCAAAATTAATCGACAAAAAAACTAAATATTTTATCAATCAAACCGGAAAATTTCTCATCGGCGGACCGCAATCGGATACAGGAATGACAGGTAGGAAAATTGTGGTCGATACTTATGGCGGGTGGGTTCCGCACGGCGGAGGGGCATTTTCTGGAAAAGATCCAACTAAAGTGGATCGTTCCGCCGCTTACATGGCCCGTTATATTGCGAAAAATTGTGTCGCCGCTGGCCTCTGCAAAAAAATCGTCGTCCGACTTGCATACGTCATAGGGAGAGCCGATCCCACCGACGTCGCCGCAGATACTTACGGTACGGGAGTATTGAATGATTTCGAACTGACCAAGATCATCCGAAAGGTTTTCCCACTCAAGCCCAGAGAAATGACCAAGCATTTGAATCTACAGCATCCCATCTATCGCCCAACTTCGGCCTATGGGCATTTCGGACAAGCCTCTTATAAACAAAAAGTTGGCAATAGAATCTTAGAATTTTTTCCGTGGGAAAAGACCGATATGGTGAAGGTGTTGAAGAAATTATGATTTGAGATAAACGAAGAAAAAAACAATTCCTGCAAAAACCCATCGATACACCACATAGACCCAATAGGAATATTTCTGTAAAAAATAGAGCATGTACTTGATGCTCAAATAACCAACCACCGCGCTGACCACCACTCCGACCATCCAAGTGGAATCAACAGGAACGCCCCACAAATCTTTTAATTTCAACACACATGCCCCCAAAACAATCGGCATGCTTAACAAAAAAGAAAATCGAGCGGCGGCAACTCGGTCCATGTTGCGCCATAACCCCGTGGTAATCGTGACACCGGAGCGGCTTGTTCCCGGGATGAGCGCTAACGCTTGGCTGATGCCGATTAACAAACTATCTAAAAAAGTGACCTCTTCCAGCTTTCGAGTCTTCTTTCCAAACCGATCGGCCAAACCAAGCAGCAACCCCATCACCACCATCATCACCGCCACCAAAACCGGGGCGCGGAAGATCGTTTCGGCATGCTCTTCAAAAAGCAATCCTGCAACCACCGCAGGGATCGTTCCAAAAATCAGATACCATACGAGTCGTTCTTCAAAATTATACCGATTCGGTCGTTTGGTGAGTGATCGAAAGAACGCTTGAGTCAACTTTAACCAATCCTGATAAAAATATGCGATCAGCGCGATCAGGGTCCCAAAGTGTAGCGCCACGTCGAAGGTGAGACCCGGATCGGGGAAATCAAATAACCAAGGGAGGATGACAAGATGTGCAGAAGAAGAGATCGGAAGAAATTCGCCAAGTCCTTGAAC
Organism: bacterium; assembly: GCA_041746775.1. Classification (GTDB taxonomy): domain Bacteria; phylum UBA10199; class UBA10199; order DSSB01; family DSSB01; genus JBGTGJ01. The sequence continues at coordinate 8,965 of JBGTGJ010000076.1, read as the reverse complement.
AATTCCCAGAATGATGGCATGACTAAGCTGCATGATCATCGGCCTTACTGGAAAAAATGCGTCGGGTAAAGGGGAAGTCGCCCGGGTTTTACAAGACGGGGGGTTTCAATTCCTCTCTCTCTCTGACCTACTTCGCGAAGAGTTGCAAAATCGCAAACTCGACATCACCCGAGAAAATTTAATCAAGATTGGAACCGAACTCCGGCAAAGCTATGGTGGCGGGTTCCTAGCCGACCGCGCCTTACAAAAGTTGGAGATCGACAAAAACTACATCATTGATTCGATTCGCAATCCTCGCGAGGTAGAAGTGCTTCGCAGGCTGACCAATTTTAGATTAATTCATATCACCGCACTCCCCCAAACCAGATTCGAACGGATCTGCGCGAGAAAACGAGAAGGGGATCCAACCACCTTCGAAAAATTTCAAGAACTCGAAGCCAAAGAGGCAAAGAGCGCTGACCCTAATGCCCAGCAATTAGAAGAGACTGGAAGACTTGCGGATGCCGAATTAGAAAATAATGGTTCGATGGATCAGTTGTTGGAAAAAGTGAAAGAACTGGTCCGACAACTCGCCCAAGACACACCAAGACCAACTTGGGATGCCTATTTTATCGGGATTGCCAGAGTTGTGGCGCTGCGAAGTAATTGTTTGAAACGGAAGGTTGCCGCGATCATCGTGCGAGACAAGCGCATCATTTCGACCGGATATAATGGAACACCACGTGGTGTAAAAAATTGCAATGAAGGGGGCTGCCCTCGATGCAACAGTTTTGGAAAATCAGGGGTTGGCTTGGAAGAGTGCTTCTGTAGCCACGCAGAAGAAAATTCTATCACACAGGCGGCATACCATGGGGTTTTGATCAAAGGGGGTACACTCTACACCACCTTCTCTCCGTGCCTCATCTGCACGAAGATGATTATCAATAGTGGAATTCAAGAAGTAGTTTACAACTCCCAATATCCGATGGCCGAACAATCGATTGAGTTGTTGAAAGAGGCGGGGATTACGACTCGGCAGATTAATATAAAATAAAATTCAAATAATCTCTCGTCGCTTTAGCTCTTTCGATGTCATTCCAGCATGCCTTTAGCTGGAATCCATTTTCTATAAATAAATCCCTTTCAAAATATAATGAAAGATCTATCACATAAAATGGATCCCTTCGACGAGCTCAGGGCAGGCTCCAGCTTAAAACTGCTGGGATGACATTGGAGTGGAATTGGAAATTTGAGATTTTTGGTTACTCACTGCAGGTGCGGCGGCGGTACCGGAATATTCCTCTCCAGCTGCGACAAAACCGCATTCACCTGCTCTTCCTCCCTCCCCACTTCCAATCCAATCTTTTTTGCCCCGTCGAGAATCGCTAAGAGTACCAAAATTAATTCTAGCGACTCTTTTTTACGATCCTCTTCACTTGCAACGTGCCTCAGTCGCTCAAAAATATTTTGGAAATCTTGAAAACAATAAACCTGATAAGGAAGTGGAATATCCCCGGTGTTAGAAAAATCGGGAGGGAAAGCAAACCCTTGAGCTGAGAGAACAAATTGATTTCCGGAAGTTAACAGGATGATCACATAGCTCTCGGTTAGAACCGCCGAGTTAAATTTCTCTTCGATCCTCTCGATCTCTTGACTCTTAAGGATCCGAATTTTTCGAGAAAAATTTTCGGTGATCACCAGGTCGTCTCCATTCTCTTGAACAGAAAAAATCCCGGGGTGGGCCCGAATCCACTGGTCAACACTCATCAATTGAGGATGCTTCATACCTGTTTCCTCACACAATATACCCCCCCCCTCCCCGGAAACCCAGTAAAAATGCACTTTTTTTGCAGAAAAACCGTCGACAACCCCACCAATCCTTGCTAGCCCACAAATCAATATCTGATTCTGCGTAACTGGTCAGCGTTTTCTTAAAGACACTTAAGCTGTCTGAGCCCTTTGAAAGGCTTTAAAAACACGAGTTCTTAAGGGTCTTTAAGAAAACGCTGACCAGTTACAATTTTGCACATTAAAAAAGGAGACCTTATTATGGCAAAAGCACTCACCAAGTCCCAAATCGCAGATCACATCGCAAAAAAATGTGATCTCAAAAAGAAAGACGCTGCTAACATCATTGAAGAAATAGCACGTCTCGCCTACCGTGAAGCCAAAAACACCTTTACCCTTCCAGGTATCGGCAAATTGGTTTTGGTCAATCGTAAGGCACGTATGGGTCGTAACCCGCAAACCGGGGAACCAATTAAGATCCCAGCCAAGCGCGTGGTAAAATTCCGCGTGGCCAAAGCTGCTAAGGATTCGATCTTAGGGAAAAAGTAGTCCAAGTTTTAATGTTTTCCTAAAAAAGCCCCAATTTTGGGGCTTTTTTTTGTGCATGAACGCACAACTTTTTCTAAAATCGACCGAAAATCGATTTCATGACCCCCCGCATCAAACCATTCTCCAAAGATGAAGTCCTCTGTGCCATCAGAGTCCTTCAGGCACATCGGAATGACGAAGTCGAAGATGTCAACAACAGCATCCCAATCGAAGATCTGCACAACAAAGTTGAGGAACTCCCCAAGAGTGAATGTCGATCACTCAAAGACCCCGAACAATCCTTAACCGACATAGCCGCTTTGGCGAATGCCGATTCATTAGGGGCCGAAGATCTCTTTCACCTTTTAGCTCACCAAAAAAAGATTAAGTTTTTCCAAAAAAATAAGATCATTTCAGAAATTAGAGGGCTATTGCTTCATCAATATAGCCCCCCCTTAGGAGTGAAATTAGAATTTAAAACGGTCAACCTGCTCAATGGGGGACAAATCTCCTATGTCATTTTAGAACCAGAAAACATGAAGAACGAAGATCCCATTATCCTCTTACCAGGACTTCGATTTAGTGCCGCAGGATATGTCAAAAGTTTTGGAGAGCTTTCCAAAGTCACCGGTCGCAGAATTATCATCATCAACCATCTTGGTGTCGGTGGATCAAAGTGGCCAAAGAAAGCTGATCTCCATACCATTATCGCTACCACGGAGATGGTGATTCAACATGAACCCCACTTACAAAAAAAGTCTCTCACCCTGATCGGACATAGTTTTGGCTGTTGGCTCGCATTGGCAATTCATACCCATCAAAAACAATTTGAAAAAAGAACCTCCACTCAACTGGCAAGGACCGTTTTATTAAGCCCGATCCCTTCCTATGAGGATGATTACCTCGGATACAAAATGGTGGGAGTAAACTATCCCCAATCGAGAAAAGATTTAGATATCCTACGCTGGCAACCCCCCATCGTCCCGATCGATACCGCGAGCGCGCTCGAATTGCTCATCGCCACACATCCCACTCTTGCCCGACACGACAATCATCAAAAGAATCTCCGAATCGTCTTAGCTAAAAACGATGACCTCTATACTCTTAGCAATTCGGAAGAATGGAAAAAATTTCCAGGGATCACGGTTTATTCCCGCGATCATTCTTGGATGGTGGGATGGGATACCCCTACACAGGAGGTGGTTGAGACACTGCAGGATGCCGTGGAAGGACCGATTTCAAATCCACAGGAAGGTTCCAGAGAAAGGCAGATTCGCCATAGTACTAAACAACTCTTTGTCGGATTGGGAGGAGAACCACTACGCAACCTAGGGGCTGAACTGAAAATGATCAACCGACTGGGACTAACCGGACTGGGTCCACTGATCTTGGATGCGGGATTTTCACCCGAGCTACTATTTGGAGCTGGTTTTGCGGATAAAAAATACGTTCATGTCGAATTGGGAAATCGAATGGAGGTAGGAGCGACTGTCGCTAGAACCCCATTCCGTTTTAATTTGGGAACTCGAATCGGTGTGAGCTTTAATCCCGAAGGAACAAATTATGCTCCCGAAGTTCGAGCCTCGCTTTTCGCCGGCTTTGAATACCGTTTCAGTAATATTTTTTACTATCAGGTACAACTGAATCAAAATATTTGGACGAATCGACAAGATATTCAGAATAGGACTTTAGGAACTTCGTTGTATTTTTATTTTGGGATGCCAGTGTTTCGATTTTGATTTCCAAGCGCTCGAATGGCCATTTCAACTTTCTTTTTCGAAATCTTTTTCTCTTCAGCCAACCGATACAACGCCGCCACGACAATATGCTCCGCATCGACCTCAAAAAATCTGCGTAAATTTTCCCGACCATCGCTTCTCCCAAATCCATCTGTTCCTAGTGTCAGTAAACCTCCCGGAACCCACCGGGCAATCTGATCAGGAACTGCTTTAATAAAGTCACTGGCAGCGATGAAGGGCCCAGGCTCATTTTTTAATATTTTGGCGATGTAGGGAATTTTTTGAGTCGAACTAGGATGAAGCCGGTTCCATCGCTCTATATCTAGCGCTTCGTTGCGAAGAAGTTGATAACTGGTAGCGCTCCAGACATCGGACGAAACATCATATTTTTTTAAAAGAATTTCTTGAGCTCGCAAAACTTCACGGAGAATCGCCGAGCTGCCGAATAATTGGACGTGGAGTTTTTTCTTCTTTTTGGCTGGTTGGAATTTGTAAATGCCACGAAGGATTCCTTCTTCGGCTCCGGAAGGGATCGCTGGCATCGGATAATTTTCATTCTCCAATGTCAGATAATAAAAAATATCCTCCTGATCGACAAACATCCGCTGCAGCCCCTCTTGAACAATCACGGCGATCTCATAGGCATAAGCGGGATGATAGGCTCGAAGATTGGGAACCGTGCTCGCGAGCAAATGGCTGTGGCCATCTTGGTGTTGCAGCCCTTCCCCTGCTAATGTCGTCCGTCCTGAAGTGGCACCACATAGAAATCCACGTCCACGCATATCAGCAAATGCCCAAAACTGGTCCCCGGTACGCTGGAAGCCGAACATCGAATAAAAAAGATAGAACGGGATCATCGGCTCGCCGTGAACCGAATAACTCGTACCTGCGGCAGTAAACGAAGCGGTAGAACCAGCCTCGGTAATCCCCTCCTCAAGCAGCTGCCCCTCCTTCGACTCATGATAATAAAGCAGCATATTCTTATCGACCGGTTCGTAGAGTTGTCCCAGTGAGGAGTAGATTCCGATTTGACGGAAGAGTGGATCCAATCCGAAGGTACGCGCTTCATCGGGGATGATCGGAACAATTCGCTTTCCGATCTTTTCATCTCGGAGCAAAAGATTCAGCAAGCGACCAAAAGCCATCGTCGTTGAGACGGCGCGATCTTCTGTCCCTTTTAAAAGATCGGCGAAATTTTCTAATGACGGAACCGCTAATTTTTTCTTTCGCACCGTTCGCTTGGGGAGAAAGCCACCTAACTTTTCTCGTTGTTCGAGCAGGTATTGGATCTCTTCGCTCTTCGGATCGGGGCGGTAAAAGGGAATCTGTTTGATCTTAGAATCAGGAATAGGAATTTGGAATCGATCGCGAAAGGCGATCAATTCTTCTTCATTAAGTTTTTTCTGCTGATGCGTGACATTCTTCCCCTCACCTGCTTCGCCAAGCCCATACCCCTTGATCGTCTTGGCTAAAATCACCGTCGGTTGCCCGCGGTGTCGGACTGCCGCATCATAGGCAGCGTAAACTTTCTCGGGATCATGCCCCCCACGACGCAGCTTGCGAAGTTGGTCATCGGAAAGATTTTCGACCAGCTTTAAAAGTTCCGGAGAGGTGCCAAAAAAATCTTTGCGAATATATTCCCCTGATTCCACCGTGTACTTGAGATATTGACCATCAACGACTTCCCCCATTCGCTTCACTAACAATCCATTTAAATCTTTTTTGAGCAGAGGATCCCAACTCGATCCCCAAATCAACTTGATCACATTCCAACCTGCACCACGAAACACTCGCTCCAATTCTTGAATAATTTTTCCGTTTCCACGCACCGGTCCGTCGAGCCGTTGTAGGTTGCAGTTGATCACAAAGATCAGATTATCCAGCTTCTCTCGCCCGGCTAAAGAAAGGGAACCCAATGATTCCGGCTCATCGGTCTCCCCATCTCCAACAAACGCCCAGACTCGAGAATTTTCAGTATTCAAAATCCCTCTCGCTTGAAGATAGCGATTAAATCGCGCTTGATAGATGGCAGCAATGGGACTGAGTCCCATCGAGACGGTGGGAAATTCCCAAAAATCAGGCATCAGCCAAGGATGCGGATAAGAAGAAAGCCCACCCCCCTTTTCCAACTCACGTCGGAAATTTTCCATCTGTTTGATTGAGATTCTACCTTCCAGAAAAGCACGAGCGTAGATTCCTGGAGAGGCGTGTCCTTGAAAATAAACTTGATCACCCGAGCCGCTGGAATTTTTAGCACGAAAAAAATGATGAAATGCTACTTCAAGAAGTGTCGCTGCGGAAGCAAAGGTCGAGATATGCCCACCGATGCCAGGATATTTATTATTGGCACGCACCACCATTGCCATTGCATTCCAGCGAATGATACTGCGGATCTTCCATTCGATGGCACCATCACCTGGGTACACCGGTTGTTGACCAACGGGGATCGTATTGATGTAGGGAGTATTTATCAGCGGCAATTGCACCCCTTGCTGCGAAGCACGAGCGATCAATTGTTCTAGAAGAAATTTTCCTCGACTTCCCCCTTTTTCATGAATCACGGCGTCTAAAGACTGCAACCATTCTTCGGTCTCGGTTGGATCTTCATCGGGAGAGATAGGGTTTTTAGGTTCGTCGGTTGCCACCTAAGAAGTTTAACATTTTGAAGGAAATATTAGGAATGAAGAAATAAAAATAAAAAAAGGGGATCATCAAAGAATCCCCTTTAACAAAAATATTTATTTAACGTTAAAGTTCAGACTTTTTCTTACAGAAAAATATGTGATCTAAACTAATCGGACCGGCTCCGTGGAAAATAAAAAATAATGCAGCCATGAAGAGAGTCAGCGGATATTCAAAGCCGTTATTTTTCGCTAACAATCCATGCGACCAATGCACTTGAGTAACCGCCACCGCCATCACACACAAAACTCCGAATGCCGCAATCGGAGTCAATAACCCAAAAATTAACCCTAATCCTCCCCCCAATTCTCCAGCAATCGCCAGATAAGTTGCAATTTTTGGATAAGGAATACCTAAACCACCAAATCCTTGGGCTACCGCATCGATGTTCATTAATTTATCGTAACCGTGGACCGCCATAATGACGCCAACCGTGACACGAAACAACGTCAAGGCGACTGTTTCCATTTTTTGCCATGCTGCTCTCATGAAAGGCTCCTTTCAATGTAGGGTTGAATTGATTCGACCCATTCCCCGAATGAAACGGCGTTATATCTGAATCAAAAGGAGTGATCTACTAAATTTGCCCACTCGCGAAGGTAGCAGGACGAAATTTGCGGTAGCGGATGATCCATCCCATCACAGCTGGAAGAAAGATGATCCCAGCAACTGTGCAAGAAGTGAGACCGAGCAAAACGACCTGTCCTAATTGAGCCACCCCTTGATGATTGGCAAAGGCAAGCCCGATGAAGGAGGTCACCGAATCAAGATAGGTGATCAAAAGTGCCTTACCAGTCGACTTGAAAATAAAGTCGATATTCATCTCCCCTTCTTCCCGAAAGCGATGGATGAGATGAACCCCATTATCCGCACCGATCCCTAAGATCATCGGTAACGCAATCATATTAGCCGTATTAAATTGTAGTCCTAACACCGACATCATTCCAAAAAGCATAAACACGCCAAGCACCAGCGGGACAAAGGCGAGTAAGGAATAACGAAGCGATCGAAAGTCGAGCAGAAAAATGAGAAAGATCGCAACAGCGGAATAAAAAGCGGCACGAAAATAATCTTTTTTCACTAGCTGCAAAATTTCGTAGAACATTACGGGAGGCCCGGTGACGGAGGCACTCGCCTCACGCAAATCGGCAACAAATTTCTCTAATGCTACACGCTCCCAAATATTGACATTAGGGTAAGCATAGACGGCGTAAGTTCCATCGCTAGAAACAAACTTATCACGCAGCTCGGGAGGAACTTCGGAAAATTGGAGAGGAGAGGTTTTTGCCGCTTCCAGAAAAAAATCACGAAGCGTTTTAAAATAGAGTGATTGAAATTGGTTTCCTCGTTCGACGACTTGACCACAATCTACTTTAGTATCACCTAAACCTGCCAAGCACGGATCAAAAAAGTTGGCAATCAACCCGTCAATGAGTCCAATCCCCTTTTCTGCCGCAGCTAATAATTGATCCCCTTGGGAATAATTGAGGGCACGATTTTCAATCGTTTCAAGATTTCCACGAAGTCGATTCAATTGTTGTTGGGAGGAATCCAACGAAAAGGAATGAATCGCAGCAACGGGAAGATGAGCAATTTCAGTCCTTAATTGCTGTTGAAGAGAAGCGACCTCCCCTTCGGCTTTGGGCAAAACATTTCCCAACCAATCGACCCGTTGCACGGTTGGCATGGTTTTGAGTTTAGTGACTAATTTTTCCGCCGCATCGTATGAATTCGCCATTAAAATCCCCGCACGAGGGGAGAGCGAAGTATGAATCAACCGTTTTTCATATTGAACCGCTTCGGTGTTTTTGGCCTGAAGATTCAATAGATTGTGGTCAAAGTTAATTCCATGTTGCGGACTAAAATAACGATAACCACCCCAAACCGAAAGCAACAAGATCACCACCACAAAATACCCGCCACGCTGAAAAAGCCCGTTTCGTATCCAAACCTTCCAAGTAGAGCGTTTTCCCAGCTCCCATTCCGACTTCTGACTTCTGACTTCTGACTTCGAAAAATCTTTTTTTCTATCATACAAAACTAAAAACGCCGGCAACACCAACTGCATGCTTAGGGCGGAAAGCAAAATCCCCATGCCGGCAATCCAGCCAAGTTCTGCAAATCCCTTCAGTTCAACGAGCATGGTCGCAAAAAAAGCGGCGGCGGTGGTCAACGCGGAGGTGCTGATATTCCCAAAAATATTCGTCAGCGCCTCTTCAATGGCCTCTCCCACACTTCTGCCTCGATGC
>JBGTGJ010000075.1:0-5436 GCA_041746775.1 bacterium | reverse complement strand
TTTCTTGAGGTAGAACTTTTTGATTCTGGCTCTAACCCTTTTGGAAACGCCTTGGGGGGTCCGGACATCATGTTTGTGGCCGCCGATAATCAGGCACTTCAATATAATCTTAACAATCTTAATAATTTTACTGCGGTAGATCTGAATGTGACGACCGCGGAGGGGAGAGTGATCGAATCAGATGAGACGCGAAATTGCTCTTTAAGCCCTTCCGGTTCCCATCTTTTTGTCACGAATGAAAACGACAACATGCTGTTCCTGAATACGGCTGAATTTCCTCCTCCCGTATCACCTGGTGAAACCGATTTGGGACAAGAGGCGGTCGACTATATTGTGATTGGTACTGTTTCAACGCAAGGGGTGGCGCGGGATTCTCAGTTTGTCTATGTGGTTGATGGGATTCCGCCATTACTCAAGGTGATGACGGATGCGGGTTTGGCGCCTGTGGCTGGGCCTCCTCTTGAGATCAGCTCTTCCTCACTGGAGGTAGCAGCGATCCCCCTTGGTTCCGATCCTGGTGAGGTGATCGTCGATGATTTAACCAGACGGGCCTATGTCGCTAATACCGGCAGTGATGATGTCTCAGTGATTGATCTGGATCTGCTTTCCGAAATTAATCGAGTCGCCGTCGATGAAAATCTCCCTCTTAATGTCGATCCCGGAGATCAGCCATTTGGATTGGTTTTAGTCGAGGTGGATGGAGTGCAATTTCTTTACGTCGCAAATTTCAACAGTAACAATATTACCGTGATTCGCACCGACACTTTGCAAGTCGTTGGGGCTTTTCCTGATATTGATCCTGTCGATGATGAAGAAGATAACCCAGAGGAAAACCCAGATGAAAATTAAATCAGGAGGACGTTTATTTTTATTAGGATTATTTTTGCTCAGCCTTTTAAAAACGGGAGTGCTGGGCTGCGCTGGTTCTGGCAACGATGGAAATCTGGATTTCCCTTTTATCCCCACGATTGATTCTACTTCTAATCGCCTTTTTGTTATTGATAATCAGTTCAATGGGCTTAACCTCATCAACACTTTGACCGATGATATTGTCGAATTTGATGGTGAGTCTCTATTAGATGAAGACGACGCACAATTGCTCCCTCTCTTTCCCAATCAAGGGGTCGTCGCCCCCTTGCAAAACGGAGGGTCGAGATTGTTTGTATCTGGAGGAGGGGTAGCGCCAACTAATCAAATTATTGTTTTAGATTTTGATCCAGCCGGTACAATCCAACCCACCAACTTTTCCCCCATCCCAGTTCCTGGCTCTAATACCGATATTCTCTCCGGCTTAGTGATTGATGACGAATTACAAACTTTATTTGTCTCAAACGCCACTACGGGAATGATTCATGCCTTTGATATTCTGAGTGGGGTTGAAGAGAGTGGATCTCCGATTGCCGTTGGCGGAGTTCCGGGGAGATTAAGTCTCGATACTGAAATTAATTTATTAGTGGTCAGCAATTCTGCGGGAAATACGGTAAGCTTTATCGATCCGCAAAATTTTGCCACCCCAGTTCGCACGCTAGATGTCGGTATTCCGACTCGGGATGTCGCTTTAGCGAGCAACTCCTCGGGCGAAATTTTTTTTATCAATGGCCTCAATCAAAATACGGCGCGAGTGTTTCGGCTCAACCTTGCTGATTTGGCTGCTTCCGATTTAGTCTTTCAATTGAATCCACCAAATCCCTCCGAACCAATCCCTGACCCCAATTTTCTCACCGGAAATCTCAATCGAGTCACGGCAGGAAGATTGACCGATAACCGTTTGGCAGCCTTCTATACTCAGTCGAGTGGAGATCTTCTGGCTTTGGATATCACTTCCGACTTAAACAACATCACCCCCGCAATTATTACGATTGGTGCCATCAGCGGAGAGGGGATCGATCGCTTGCTCGACGCCAGTGGCGATCTCACTAAAGTCTATTTTGCCTCCCCCGGAATTGGGTCGGTGACGGTGATTGATCCGTTGACCAATCAGTTTACCGATCAGATTCAATAAATCCATTACAGATCTATTTTACCTTTTTGCTAGGCGATAAGTTGTCGCCCGTGTCTGTCCCTCTCGAATAATCAGACCTGCATCGACAAGCGGTTTAATAATCTGATTGACCCTACTCCGGGTCATCTTAAATGAACTTTCAATTTCTGGAGATTTAACCCTTCCCTTATCTCTCAAAAATCTGAGTAAATCTTCCTGCCGTTTTGTCAAAATCATCTTCGGTGCTATTTTGATGATTTGCAGAGAGAGAATTCTTTCGTTAGTTCGAGTCAATGTTTCAACCACACCTTTGGCGACATATTCCAGCCAGTAAGTGAGATCATCATCCATTTCTCGAGCCTGTTGGATCTTATCGTAATAGCGCTGGCGATCTTCCTCAAAGTAGTCATCCAAAGCAAATAAATGATGGGTATCGAATCCTCGGGTATAGAGTAACCAAACAGCCAACGCACGGGAGATTCTTCCATTTCCATCAGCGAAAGGATGAATCGAAACGAGGCGATGATGTGCCACTGCATGAGTGATGATAGGATGAAGTTTTTGCGAGTCATCTGAGTTGATCCATGCCAACAGGTCGCGAGTGAGAGTCTGGGTTTGGTTGGGGGGAGGCGGGGTGTAGATGGTGAATCCCTTGGGGCCGATGATTCGATTCTGCTTTATTTTGTAGCGACCCACTTGGGATATTTCTAAAACTCCGCGAGTGAGTATCTTGTGTAAATTCAAAAGCGAGCTTTCTTCGATCCGTTCATTCGGTTTTCTTCCCCAGATCCACTTCATCGCTGCTAAGTAGTTCAGCACTTCCCGCTTATCTTTCTCTTTCACGCCAATCTCATCCCCTCGAGCCAAAGCCTCAACTTCGGGAAAGGTGAGTGGATTTCCTTCAATAGCTGTAGAGGAATGAGCTAACCTTGCCGCGGTCTCTCGTTGCAGTATCGGAAGCCAGGAAACGTCGACCAATGCTTGACCAATCAAGACCCTCGTTTCTGTAGCTTGTGTGATTAACCTTAAGAGTTCGGGAGAGATATCGAATCGGGGTTGGTACATCCTTTTTTTGTATCGGTTATGTCAAGTTTATGTCAAGGTTTATGTTAAACGCCAATTCATGCGATGATATTTGTTGAAATCATATGATATTTTAATAAGTCATACTTCTTAAACATGATCACCCCTCGCCAACCACAAACGTCCGCTGCCGTTGCTTCCCATTATAATGACATCGATCCCCTTTATCGAAAAATCTGGGGGGAACACCTCCATCATGGATTGTGGAAATCTGGTTCAGAAGAACCGGCCGAAGCGGTGCTTCAATTAATAAAACTTGTGGTCGAGCAAGGGGAGATTCAGCGCAACTATCAGGTGTGTGATGTCGGTTGCGGGTATGGGGCAACCTCGAGGGTGTTAGCTCAAGAATGTGGTGCCAAGGTCACCGGACTAACGGTTTCGGAGGCTCAATATCGATACGCCACCCATTTCAAACACCACGAGAATAACCCGACCTTTTTTCTCCGCGATTGGATGGTTAATCAACTACCTCATGAGTCGTTTGATACCGTGATCTCCATCGAGAGTTCCGAACACATGGTCGACAAACCAAGATTCTTCTCCGAGGCATTTAGGGTTTTGCGTCCTGGGGGACGACTTGTTATCTGCGCCTGGTTGGCCAAAGAGGGGCCAAAAAATTGGGAAGTTAGGCATTTGCTCGAACCGATTTGCTATGAAGGAAGACTTCCGAGTCTTGGCAGTGAAATGGAATATCGGGAGTTTTTTGAGCAAAGTGGCTTTCAAATTTTAGATTTTCAAGACCTCACCCAAAGGGTCAAAAAAACCTGGTCGATCTGTATCAAGAGGTTTCTCCAAAGTTTTATCAAAGAGCGCGAAACAAGAGATTTTCTTTTTAAAAGTCCAAGCGACAATAAGATTTTTCTCAAATCAGTCTTTCGGATGTGGGCCGCTTACAACCTTGGGAGCCTTCGGTATGGGATTTTTAGTGCCCGGAAGCCTTAGTTCCCTCTTTACACTTTCCAAAAATGCGTGATAGCTTGCGAGAAATTAGTGGCATTCCTTCCAGGAAAATTCCAACTTTCCAATCTATCGTAAAAAATTGAGGGATTAAGTTTTGAAAATTAAGCAACTTGAAATCTTGGGGTTTAAATCCTTTCCCGAAAAAACCATCATTGAATTTAAGAATGGCATTACCGGCATCGTCGGGCCGAATGGCTGCGGCAAGTCCAACATCGTTGATGCGATCCGTTGGGTGATGGGGGAGATGAGTGCAAAACATCTCCGCGGAAAATCGATGGAAGATGTGATCTTTGTCGGTACCCAAAATCGTCAGGCGACCGGGATGGCGGAAGTGACGATGGTTCTTTCCAACGAAGATGGTCGGGGGCCTGTCGCTTATTCGAGTTTTACGGAGATTTCAGTCACCCGCCGATTGTTTCGTTCCGGCGAGAGTGAATATGCGATCAATAAAGTCCCGTGTCGATTGAAAGATATCTACGATCTATTCCTCGGTACCGGTGTCGGGACTAAGGCTTATTCCATTATCGAACAAGGAAAGATTGGTCAGATTATTAGCTCCAAACCGGAAGACCGCCGCTCGATCATCGAAGAGGCGGCCGGGATTAGTAAGTTCAAAAGTCGAAAAGAGGCGGCACTTCGCAAGATCGAAGCAACCCAAGGAAATCTCCTTCGACTTGCCGACATCCTCAAAGAACTTCAACGACAGATTCAATCCATGGAGCGCCAGGCTCGTCGCGCAGAACGGTATCGTGATCTTTCCTCCTCCCTCAAAGAGATTGAATTGCATTTGAGCAGTCATGATTTTCTAAGCTGCTCTCAACAACTTGAAGCAGTAGAAAGTGGGCTTAAACAAGTTCAAGAGCAGGAAACGCTGCTGGCTGCCGAGGTAAGTGGCAAGGATGCACAAGTTGAGCAAGATCGGTTGTTGTTGATCGAAAATGAAAGAGAACTCCAGACTTTGCAAGAATGGATCTACGAGCGCAACAATGCACTACAGTTGCAGCAGGCGAGTGTTGATTATAAGACGCGCGAGATCGAGAGTTTAAATCAGAAGAACGAAAAGTTGGTTCAAGATATCGAGTCGATCAAAGGGCGCCTGCAAAACATCGATCAATCGATCAATGAGTCGGAAGAAAAGCAACTCAGCCTCGATCTCGAGATCGGTTCACTGCAAGAAAGCTTTGATCTGCAAAAACAAGAGCTCGAAGCGATCATCCTTTCCGAAAAAGAGATTTCACAAAAATGTGAAGAGTATCATCAAGAGTGGATGCGCCTGTTACAAAATGTCACGGAGCAGAGCGGGCGCAAAGAGAGTTTAGCTCGTCGCAAGATCGATCTGGCAGGTCGCATTGGAAAAGATCAGGCAGAGATTGATGAGCTCGATAAATTACTCTCAGGACAACAAGGAAAGT
>JBGTGJ010000074.1:0-2963 GCA_041746775.1 bacterium | reverse complement strand
AGCTGTTTTGCATGCTGCTCCGCTTCTTGTGGAGTCGTCGCTAGAAAACCTTCAGGAACATTGACACCGTATTTTTTTAAAAGTTGTTTACCTTGGTATTCGTGGATTTTCATAATTTTATCGAATCGACTAATGTCTTCACATGTTCAAAACTGTTTAAGAGAACCTGTTTTTCTTCTGCATTCAACTTCGCCTCAATCACCTTCTCCACACCACCTGCCCCAATGACGACGGGAACCCCCATGTAATAACCGTTAATCCCATACTCCCCATTAAGATAAGCGGCGCAAGGCAGAACACGTTTTTTATCTTTGAGAAAACTCTCCGCCATCTCAATCGCACTCGCTGCAGGAGAAAAATAGGCACTCCCTGTTTTTAGCAATCCGACAATTTCCCCTCCTGCCATTTGAGTCCGTTTCACAATCGCATCAATCTTTTCTTGGGAAATTAAATCGGTGATCGGAATTCCATTCACGGTGCAAAGCCGAGTCACCGGAACCATATCATCCCCATGACCACCAAGAACCAACGCCGTAACATCTTGAACACTCACCCCCAATTCCATCGCCACAAAACAGCGAAAGCGAGAGGAATCGAGTACCCCAGCCATCCCCACCACGCGAGGATGCGGAAAACCGCTGATCTTCTGCATCGCATAGACCATCGCATCGAGTGGATTACTCACCACAATGACGAAGGCATTCGGAGCGTATTGTTTGATATTGCCAGCGACATCTTTCATGATGCCGAGATTTTTATTTAACAAATCATCACGACTCATCCCCGGTTTACGAGCAAGCCCCGCGGTGATGATGACGACATCACTTCCTTCAATGTCCTTATAATCTTGCGTTCCAATCAGCTGAACATCCGAGTCATCGATCGGCCGCGCCTCCATCAAATCAAGCGCCTTCCCTTGAGGGACCCCTTCAACGACGTCGAAGAGAACGACATCCCCAAGTTCTTTGAGCATGATTCGCTCAGCGATTTCTCCGCCAATGTTGCCAGAACCGATGAGTGCTATTTTTTTTCGAGCCATAAATGATAACCTCACATATTCTTAATAATCGCATCCCCAAACTCCGAACACTTCAACTCCTTCGCCCCTTCCATCAGTCTTGCAAAATCATAGGTGACCGTTTTTTGCAAAATTGTTTTCTCCAGCGCCCGATTGATCAAATCGGCCGCCTCTTGCCAACCCATATATTCCAACATCATCACACCGGAGAGAATCACCGAACCAGGATTCACCTTGTCTTGTCCCGCATATTTTGGAGCAGTCCCATGTGTCGCCTCGAAGATGGCGCGGCCGGTGTCATAGTTGATGTTGCCACCGGGGGCAATCCCGATCCCACCCACCTGGGCGGCTAGTGCATCGCTGATGTAATCGCCGTTGAGATTAAGCGTCGCAATCACATCAAACTCATTTGCACGGGTCATTATTTGTTGAAGGAATGCGTCTGCGATCGCGTCTTGGATTAAAATTTTTCCTGGAGGAGGTTTCCCGTGGCACTCTTCCCAACTGATGATCTGATCGGAGAATTCATGTTTCGCCAGCTCGTAACCCCACTGCCGAAATCCCCCCTCGGTAAACTTCATGATGTTTCCTTTGTGAACCAAGGTAAGACTTTTGCGCTGATGTTCGATCGCATACCGGATCGCCGCTCTCACGAGACGCTGAGTCCCTTCGATCGACACAGGCTTGATTCCAATCGCGCTGGTCTCGGGGAAACGGATTTTCTTGACTCCCATCTCCTCTTGTAAAAACTTGATCACCTTTTTCACTTCAGGGGTTCCCGCTTCCCACTCTACCCCAGCATAAATGTCTTCGGTATTTTCTCGAAAGATCACCATATCGACTTTTTCGGGAGCTTTGACTGGCGACGGTGTTCCTTTAAAATAACGAACGGGACGTAGACAAACATAAAGGTCGAGCTCTTGGCGGAGGGTGACGTTGAGAGATCTGAAACCTTTTCCAACCGGAGTCGTCAGCGGCCCTTTGATCGCCACGAGATATTCTTTGATTAAATCGAGGGTTTCTTGCGGAAGAAGATTGGGTGGGCACTCGGAACCATAAACCGCTTGAGCCTTCTCACCGGCATAGACCTCTAACCATTGGATTTTTCTTTTCCCTTGGAACCCCTTCTCCACCGCCGCATCGAGGACACGCGAAGCAGCGTTCCAAATATCGGGTCCGGTTCCATCCCCTTCGATAAATGGGATGATGGGGTGAGTCCCTACTTGAAGCTTACCATTTTGAATGGTGATTTTATCCCCTGAGGAGGGAATTTTTACCTTCATGAATTTCTTTCTTATTAAATTAAAAATTTATTTGAATTTTGGACTCTGACTTCTGAATTCCACATTCCGAATTCCAAAAGCCCCCGGTTCCCTAACTAATGAAAGGAAAGAGTGTCAATAGATTCGTCAACAAAACTGCCGCAAAAACGCTTCGTAGAATTCGGCCGCTTTGTCGAGTTGTGAGACATACATGAACTCATTTGCAGCATGGATATTCCCTGTGGCAAGCCCAGGACCCAAGATGATCGATTGAATCCCCATTCCATTGTAGATCGACCCCTCCGTAGCCCCAGACTTGGTAAGAAAATCAGCCGGCAACTGAACCTTGTGCAAGGCATCTTTGACCCGCTGGGCGATTTCAGAATCCACCGAGGTGGCCATGGGGAGGTACATCTGAATCACTTCAGCATGCGCTTGAGGAATTTCGTAATCGAGCTGCTCAAAAGTCTTCACCAACTTTTCGGTGTCACTCTGCGGAATCAGACGAAAGTCAAACTTCATCTCAATCCTGTTTCCTTCGGTTCGAATCACACCGACATTCGATGTCGTGGTAGCAGGATTAAATTCGTGATTCACATGAGTTTGGAGATAATATTCCGTCGTTTGATGAAGTTCAAAAAACTTTTTAAGAAATTGTAGTCGCTGGCTCTTGGTTTTTCCCA
>JBGTGJ010000073.1:0-1688 GCA_041746775.1 bacterium | reverse complement strand
GGTGGGGGCAGAAACTTTGATTTTTCCTAACGTCGATAATTCAAAAAATCGCTCCGCCCGTTCCACAAAGTTAGCGCTGTTGTCAGGAAAGGTGGCAGCTTCTTCCGCGTTAAACCCAACTACCAAATGTGAAAATCCTTCCCCTTCGGCGATTGCTGCAGCGATGTTCATAAAGAGCCCGTTGCGATTGGGGACCCAAACTTCGGAGGCACTTTTTTGTGCCTCGGTTCGATCATCCAATTGCGTCATTTTTATTTGTGGGATGATCTTTTCATTCATCACCAGCGAGCTCTTCGTTGCTTTTTCTAAAAAAGGGAGTTTTAGTATTTCCAATTTCGCCTTCAATTGCCGGCTCACTCGTTTGGCCGCTTCAATTTCTCGTTTGGCGGCGTGCTGTCCATAATCAAAAACCAAAGCAATCGCGACCGCCCCTTCTTGTTGCGCGGCATATGCGGCGACGGTTGAGTCAAGACCACCGGAGAGTAGGGCAATAGAGTTCATGGAGAAGTTTCCGAATAACTTGCGGCGCAATTGTCAGTTTCCCAGACAGTCACTTTGGTGACTTTGGCCACGGGGTGTTTAAGGGAACTTTGCAGTTCCTTTAATATCCAATAGGCAACGATTTCGGCCGAAGGATTTTTTCCTTTTAATTCAAGGTTTTCATTGAGGTAGGTGTAATCGATTTTTTTGAGCAGTTCGACGACCTGCTTTTTGACCTCTAGAAAATCAATCAACACTTCAATCTGATCGAGATCTTTTCCCGCTAAACGAACTTCCATCTTCCAGTTATGGCCATGCAGTGGTTCCAAAGAACCATCATAGAGCGTTAAGCGATGGGCAGCGACGAACGGTTGGGTGATGATAACCTCGTACATGGGAGTAGCTCTATAATTGTTCCTCTGAGTTCGTCTAGGGTAATTCAGGATATAAGGGCTAGAAGAGAAAAACGATGTTCGATGTTCGATCCCTAGGGGGTTTTCGAATAATCCTTCAATTTCCGCTCCAGACCCGCCATCTTTTTGCGAAGGGCACGGAGTTCATTCTTCACTTGGGGGATCCTGGTCATTCCGCCACCGCCAATCGTGGTTTTGAATTTATCTTCCACCTTCTTCTGTATTTCATCCACGGTGCGATGAGCGCGATGTAAGACTTCTTTGAGGAAGGATCCACTATCTTCAAATTCATCTTTAATTTTATCGATCACTTCCGATTTGACGTTGCTGATCGAGGAAACTCCGGTGTTGATTGATTTTTGAAAGAATTCAACAATCGTTTCGCCACCGGATTGGATAATGTTTTTAAGAGTGGCGAGCGGTAGGAGGCTTTTCTTTTTCTTTTCTTCTTCGAAGATAATCTGCGTCAAAGTGACACTGGTGAGATCATCACCGGTGCGGTTATCAATGACCTTCACATCCTCTCCCTGTTTTACCAACTGCCCGATTTCATCTAAGGTGACATAACAACTATTTTGAGTGTCATAGAGTTTTCGGTTTTGGTAACGCTTGACGATTCGAATGGAACGATCTTTTTCCATAAAATGTCCTCCAGAATTGACGCAAGAAAAGTTGGATTTATTTTGATGTTAAACGGGAAAGTGCGTCAATCGCAGTATCGGCTACTTTGCACAGTGTGTCAAAGGGGAAAAGGGGATTTTAGGATTTTTTAGGGGTTTGATTTTTCTCTTGAGA
>JBGTGJ010000072.1:0-8653 GCA_041746775.1 bacterium | reverse complement strand
CAACGCCAGCGGATGCCCCCGCCTATTGGCTTTACACCAGCGGAACAACCGGAAAGCCCAAAGCGGTGATCCACGCCCATCGAAGTATCCGCGCGCATGATGCCAGAATGAATCTTTGGCAAGACGCCAAAGCGGGAGATGTCTGCTTCAATACCAGCGTTTTGAATTGGAGCTATGCACTGACCTGCGGAATGCTCGATGTGTGGCGTCATGGACTCATCTCCGTGATCTTTGACGGAACACCCACCGCGGAAAACCTTTGTAAGATCATCCAACGCTTTGGTGTCACTACCTTTATGAGCGTCCCCGGAATTTATCGTCAGTTGGCGGATCATTCCACACCGCTTCCCGGAGTTCGTGTCTGTCTGAGTGCAGGAGAAAAATTATCTGTGGAGATTCGAGAAAAATTCCGCAACGTCACAGGACTGGAAATTTATGAAGGATTAGGCATGACGGAACATAGTGTCTACCTAGTCCAACGATTTGGTGAAAAATTTGTGGGGGAATCAATTGGCAAGCCTTTATCGGATCAAAACACCTCAATTTTGAAAGAAGATCTTACTGCGGCAAAACCAGACGAAACGGGAATCCTCGCTACTCATCGCACCTGCGCAGGGCTAATGTTGGGCTATTATCAACGCCCCGAGGAAGAAAAAGAAACATTCAAAGGAGATTGGTTTCTAAGCGGTGATCTCGCCTCAAAGGATGAAGAAGGAAATTTTTATTTTATGGGAAGAAGAGACGATCTCCTGACCTGCGGGGGATATCGCATCTCACCGATGGAGGTCGAAGAGGTTCTCAATCAACATGAAGCGGTGGAGGAATCTGCAGTCGTTTCGAAAGAGTTGGAGCCAGGAAAAAATATTATCTACGCGTATGTGATCTTGAAGCCAGGAATCAGTGCCAATCAGACTACTGCGAAGATGATTTTAGATTTCGCCACAGAACATTTGGCAAAGTATAAACATCCACGTGAAATTGTTTTTTTAAAGAGATTGCCGAAGACGTCTAATGGAAAGATTCAGAGAAAATTGTTAACCTAAACTAACCGATTCCTCTTCCTCCCCTTCCGAAACGCCTCAATATTCATCGCGATCTCATCCATCAACCGTTGTCGCGACTCCTGACTCGCCCAAGCGATGTGTGGAGTTAGCAATATCTTTTCTCTAACGCCCGGTTGAAAGAATGGATGATCGGAAGGAGAAGGCTCTTGCCTCAATACGTCACTCGCATATCCCGCCAACTTTCCTGATTGAAGCGCCTTGGCAACAGCCGCTTCATCCACAATCGGACCTCTCGCTAGATTGAGTAAGTATGCAGAAGACTTCAT
The DNA here is from genome assembly GCA_041746775.1 of bacterium. Classification (GTDB taxonomy): domain Bacteria; phylum UBA10199; class UBA10199; order DSSB01; family DSSB01; genus JBGTGJ01. The sequence goes on along the minus strand of JBGTGJ010000072.1, from coordinate 7,323 downwards.
CCACGAAAGTTTTTCACCATCCATCAAATTTTCAGTTAGAGAAGTCAGCGGACAATGTAACGTCACAAAATCACTCGTCTGCAAAAGTGATTTCAGCGAAACCCTTTTTTCTTTCGTGGAATATTTTCTCCCTGGCATTCGAGCCACACTCACCACCATTCCTAAAGCTTTTGCGATTTTTCCCACTCCACGACCAATATGACCATATCCAATAATCCCCAATCGTTTCCCCTTCAAATCGTGATAAGGAAACTTGAGCAGAGCAAAACTTGGCGATCGACTCCACTCACCATTCACGGAACTCAAATGATGTTCCATCAATCGATGACCGAAGGCCAAAAGGAACATAAGGGTATGTTCCACCACGGTCGGGGTGGAATATCCCGCCACATTACAGACCCCAATCCCGCGCTGCTTCGCCCCTTCGAGATCGATATTATTTGTGCCAGTAGCAGCGACACAAATTAGCCTAAGTCTCGGACATTTTTGAAATTCTTCTTGTCCAAGATAATATTTGTTGGCAATGAGGATATCGGCCTCACAAGCGCTATTGGGCAGTGGGTCATGATTCTGAAGTGATAGCCCGGTATAACTCCCCTGAACTTTTAGTTTTTTCAAAAGAATATCTCCAAGATCGACGGTTGGAGCATCCAAAAACACAATACGAAGTGAAGGGGTTTTCATAAGGTGATCAGTGGTTTACACTTGCTTGATGCGGTTTAGCTCGTTAAAGTTAAGGTTCAATAACCTCTCGATTTGAATAAAAAAAGGAAATTTTGTTATGAAAGTCAGCAATCCACTCTGGAAAGAAAAACTAGCCAACAAAATGCCCCCCGATCTCGCCCGCGAGGTTGATATCTTTGAAACTGAAATCAATCTGCGAAAACAAGGGAAGGTTGAAGAAAAGCTCTTTGCCGAAACCAGATTGCGCCGTGGGGTGTACGGACAACGCTATGACAACGGACAGAGAAACGACGGAAAAAAAGTTCAAAAATTAAATTTCCCTTCCGGAGACCAAACCAAAGGGCCCAACACGATGTGGGATGCGCCGGGAATGTTGAGAATCAAGATTCCTGCGGGTGGATTGAATGCGGCCCAGATGGAGGTGTTGGCGGAACTGGCGGAGGAATACTCCGATGGGATAGCCCACATCACGACCCGACAAGATGTCCAGCTTCATTTTATTCATATCGAAGACAATCCAGCAATCATGCGCCGACTCGCTTCGGTAGGAATTACCACTCGTGAAGCGTGCGGAAACTCGGTGCGAAATGTCACCTGCTGTCCCTACGCCGGCGTCTGCCCAGATGAATCTTTTGATGTCACCCCTTACGCTTACGCGCTTGCCAAATTTTTAATGGGCCATCCCGACTGTCAAGATTTCGGTCGAAAATTTAAGCCGGCCTTCAGTGGTTGCAAACAATGGGGTTGTGGACTCGTCAATATGCATGACCTGGGAGTGATTGCGGTCACGAAAAAAGAAAATGGAACGGTGAAGCGGGGTTTTGAATTATATGTGGGTGGCGGTCTCGGCGCCGTACCATTCCAGGCCAAAGTATTGGTCGATTTTCTTCCTCCTGAGGAACTACTCCCGATGACTCAAGCAATCGCCCGCGTCTATGGACGATTGGGAGAAAAGAAAAATCGGAATCGTGCACGGATTAAATTTTTAATCAAAGATCTCGGGCTGGAAAAATTTAAAGAACTGGTGATGGAAGAACGAAAGATTCTCCCTCCTGATCCCCGATGGACCAGTCTGATCGAAGACTTTCTCAAACAGGAGGAGACTCCGCTCAACGCTGAAGGGGAATTAGAAACCAAAAATTATCCCGAAAATTTTCAACGCTGGCTGCAGACTAATCTTCGCCCTCAACCGCAACCTGGTTATGTCGTGGTCACCATTACCTTGCCTCTGGGGGATATCACTCCTAACCAACTTCGGGCGTTGGCCGATATTTCTAAAAAATACACCCATGAATCGGTTCGAACCACCGTTGAACAAAATCTAGTCCTCCGCTGGGTCAGCAAAAAAGATCTCTATCCACTCTTTCAAGAACTAGACACCATCGGTCTCGCTCAACCGGGGGCGGGGCATATTGTCGACATCGTCTCCTGTCCCGGAACTGACACCTGCAAGTTGGGAATCTCTTCGTCTCGCGGATTGGCCGGGGAACTCCGAAGCCGCCTGCAGGAAAAGGCGTTTGAGATGGATGAAGCGGTGCAAAACCTGCACATTAAAGTAAGTGGCTGTTTCAACAGTTGCAGTCAGCATCATATCGCCGATTTGGGATTCTATGGAGTTAGTCGGAAAGCGGGAACTTATACCGTCCCCCACTTCCAAGTCATCCTCGGTGGGCAATGGGATCAAAACGGCGGTTCCTACGGCCTGCCGATCGTAGCCATCCCTTCTAAAAATATTCCCGAAGTTGTCACTAGACTCACCGATCGGTATGCCAAAGAAAAAAATAAAGAGGAAAGCTTCCTCGACTTCTACAAACGCATTGGAAAAGTTGAATCCAAGACAATGCTGGATGACCTAGCGAAGATTCCCGACCATGCAGAAGACCCCTCCTATTATACCGATTGGGGTGATCCTCGGGAATACACCACCGGAGATATCGGCGTTGGAGAATGTGCCGGAGAAGTGGTGTCAGCCACGCAGTTTGAACTATCTGCTGCCGAGCGTGAATTTTTTGAAGCACAGGTCTTCTTTGAAAAAGGGGAAATTCAAAAGGCAGGAGAAGTTGCCTATCACGCTATGATTCACGCCGCGAAGGCACTGATCCGAACCGAATTTTATGACATCCCTCATGAGGAAAATCTCATTGTCGAAGAATTCCGAAAACGCTTTTTCGACACCCAGAAATTCTTCGACCCGTATGCGGGGGGCAAATTCGCTCAATATTTCTTTGCTGCACATGCCAAGGCGAAAGAGCCTTACGATGCTGAATCGGTTCAACACCTTTTAGGCGAGGCGCAGTTATTCATTGAGGCATGCTACAGTTGCTACAATAAAATGACCCCTTCAGCCTTACCCGAAACACCTGCTTAATGAGGAAATAATGGAACTCCAACACGTTAACGTCAAAATCTTTGCCGAAACTATCAATCCACAAGAGACCGAAAATTTTATTCTAGTCTTTCATCAATGGATCCAAGACCAAGTCCTCTATCCCGATCTATTGATCGATGTTGCCGATTATCGCCATGTCCCCGAAGGGCCCGGTGTGGTCTTGATCGGTCATGAAGCTGATTTTAGTATGGATAACACCGATGGTCGCTGGGGATTAAGATACAATCGCAAAGCAGATTTTCCGGGGGAAGATGAAGATCGATTTAACGAAGCGCTCAAAGCAGCCCTCAATGCCTGTCTAAAATTAGAAGCAGATGAACGACTCAAGGGGAAACTTAAATTCAACCGCCAAGAGATCGAGTTGTTTATCAATGACCGAGCGTTAGCTCCCAACACTCCCGAAACCAGGGAGTTGAATTCAGAAAACTTAAATCTCTACTTCGAAAAAATTTTCAGCTCACAAGGTTTGCCTTACACCACAACCTACAATCAAAATCCCCGTGAACGTTTTGGAGTCGTCGCAAAATCACAAAAGCCGTTAGATTTTGAAAAATTGCTGGAGAATTTTAAAATATAATCCGTAGGGGCAATCCCCACGTGGTTGCCCTCCGCGTATCCGAGGAATTCGGGCGGCCACATGGGGACCGCCCCTACGAATCCACGTCATTCAAAGGAAATCATATTATGCCGATCCAACAAATCACCCCCGACCAAGCCAAAGAGATTTTAGACCAAGATTCCGAAGCGCTTTACGTCGATGTCCGCAGCATTCCGGAATTCACCGCCGGCCATCCGATCCGCGCGATCAACATCCCCCTCCTCCACCGCGGCCCGATGGGGATGCAGGCGAATTCAGAGTTTGAACAGGTCGCGACGAAGGCACTGCCCAAAGATAAAAAATTATTAGTTGGATGCCAAGTAGGTGGCCGCAGTCAGCGGGCCTGTGAAATTTTGGAGAGAAATGGATATCAGCAGCTATTCAACGTCTTCGGAGGTTTTGGTGGTGCGCAAAATCCCCAGACAGGGGAAGTTCAGTTAGGCTGGCGGGATTTGAACCTTCCGATCAGCACGGAGAATGGTGAGGGGGTAAGTTACGAATCGATTAAGGAAAAAGTGAGTAAAGAGTAAATTGAAGGGGATCTAAAATATAAAATTGATCCTGGAGAAATCCAGGATCAATTTTCTGTAAAAAACAAAGTACCTTATTAAATCTTCTCAAACACAAACGTTCCCAACGGCGCCACACTTCCATTATTCAAAAACGGCGCTCCAGTAATTTCAACAATCGGAATCTGCGGATCAATATCACTGTCTGGAGATGTAAAAGTAACTCCAGCATCGCTCCCTGAATCATAAGGTTCAAGTTCTACCGTCTTCTGAGCAACCCATTCTTTATTTTCACAAAGAGAGAGTGAATCCACCCCCACAAACCAATCGGGGCTTGGGGCTACCATCGAAACCAAACTGACTAATGGAAACTCCTTGGAAATGGTGAAGGTGATGCTATCCGTTGCTGGAGAATCAATGATTCCAGTTCCTAACAAGACTAAAGAAGCATTCCCTTGGCTGATTGCCTGATTAACCTCTCCCATCAAAGTACTGGTAGAACCAAGCTCGGCCATATTCTCAATCCCTTGACTGGCCAACATCCCTTCTTTCCAAAAAAGCACCTTATCGTTGTGCAGCCCCCCGACCAATCGGGAAAAATGAGGAGCGGAAGGAAAATCAGTCGGATGAGTCTGCGCACTCCAAGTCGCATTAAAGGTAACCCGATAATTAGCGGAAGCTTCGGTGCAGGTGGAAGAGGCACTGGTACTTGGCGGAGGAGTAGGTGTTTCGGTCCCTGGAGGAGGAACTACTGCGTCCCCTCTTGGTTGATCGGAGACGCAACGAACGCAAACAAAGGCCAAGGAACAAAGAATAAAAGCTTTTAAAAATTTCATGATGAAGAGCCCTCCTTCAGGGAAAACAGATTTTTTCATTTTATCGGAGGTTAACAAAAAAAGTTGCCTAAGATCAATCCTGTTAATCGACTCGAACTAACTCATCATTCAACTTGTCTAAATCCCCCCAAACCCCCTACCATGAAGAGATATGGTCCCAGCCAACCCCTTCGAAATCGCTGGCCGAATCATCCCCCCCGGAAAACGGGAACGCATCCTCATCCCGGTCGCGAGCCTCTATATCCAAGCTCCCATTGAGCTGGTGGTGATCATCGTGAATGGAGAAAAACCTGGCCCACGATTACTGGTCAGTGCGGCGATCCATGGGGATGAGATCAATGGGATCTTTATCATTAGGGAAATTCTGCAAAAAGTGGAACCTGCTCAGCTACGCGGCACTTTGATTACCGTTCCTGTGGTCAACGGTTTTGGGGTAATTCATCAATCTCGATACCTGCCGGATCGAAGGGATTTAAATCGTTCGTTCCCCGGTTCCTCTAAAGGATCATTAGCCGCCTGTCTTGCCCACATCTTCATGAAGGAGATCGTTCACAAGGCAACTCACCTCATCGACCTGCATACGGCGGCGATCCATCGAAACAATTACCCACAAATCCGTGCTAATTTGGAGGATGCCAAAACCCACCGTCTCGCCAATGCTTTTGGGGCACCGATCATGATTCATGCAAATTTAAGGGATGGTTCGTTACGACAGGCGGCCAATTTGATGGGAATTCCAAGCCTACTTTATGAAGCAGGCGAGGCGTTACGCTATAATCGAGACTGTATAGAAATTGGAACCAAAGGGGTTTTGAATGTCATGCAATCGTTGCACATGATCCCTCCATCCGCTCATCCGCATACTCATCCAAAGGAGTCATTTAAGTCTAAGTGGATCCGTGCCACAAAAAGTGGATTTTTTGTCTCGGAAGTAAAACTCGGAGAAATAGTGAAAAAAGACCAGCGGATCGGAACGATTCTCCTTCGTCTGCATCATGAATTTTTCCAAGAAACCGAAATTGAACTTCACTCTCCGCATCGTGGAATGGTGATTGGCCTCACCCAAAATCCACTCGTGTATAAAGGGGATGCGTTGGCGCATATTGCTAAACTTTAAGATCAATTTTTAAAATTCTGAAATCATTCTTTCAAAAAATCATAAGACTTTTTTACACAATGAATTAAACTACTCCCGATGAGTCAACTTTCTCGACGATTAGGATTAGTAGCCCTGTTATTTTATGGAATTGGGGATGTTCTTGGAGCCGGCATTTATGCACTCGTCGGGAAAGTGATTAGTTTGTCCGGAACCGGCGCATGGCTAACCTTTGCACTTTCGGGCTTCGTTGCCATTCTCACCGGTCTTAGTTACGCCGAACTTACCTCACGTTTCCCAGTTAGTGCCGGAGCTGCTGCGTACGTGGGAAGGGCGATGCAAGGGGTGCTACTTCCTACCTTAGCTGGGGTCTTCGTTTTGGGCTCTGGACTCGTCTCGTCCGCCACGATCGCGGTCGCGTTTAGCAATTATCTGCATCAACTTATTCCGGTTCCTCCGTTTCTTGCCAAAATATTGATGGTGACCGGTTTATCTTTTATAAGCTTTTGGGGAATTCAAGAATCATCCCGATTCAACATCGGATTAACCATTGTGGAAGTTTTGGGACTGGTCGCGGTGATTATCGTGGGAATTTATCTCCCCTCCGACACACCCTTGCATCAATGGTTCACCCAAACCTTTGATACACTCTCACTCACTGCCGTTCTCTCTGGGGTGACGATAGCATTTTATGCGTATATCGGTTTTGAAGATTTGAGTAATCTTGCGGAAGAAGCCAAGAGGCCTGCTCGCGATATTCCACGGGCGATTTTGATAGCGATAGGTGTTGCAACGATCTTTTACATCGCCGTCACAATTTTTCTGCAACTGCATGTTTCAGAAGCGGAGATTACTCAGTCCGACACCCCTCTTTTGTTGATCTTTGAAAAAGCCAATCTTACTTGGTTTTTAAAATACTTCTCCATCATCGCGATGCTCGCCATTTTGAATACCGGTCTCGCCAACATGCTGATGACTTCACGCCTGATCTACGGCATGTCGAGTGAGAAACTCATCCACTCACACTTCGGAAAAGTTCATGGCGCGCGAAAAACCCCTTGGATGGGGGTGGTCGTCACTTTTGCCCTCGTACTGTTATTGGTATTTACTGGAAATCTGAAGACACTGGCTCAAACGACAAGCTTGTTGATCCTTGTGGTATTTTTTTTAGTTCACTTAAGTCTGTTGAAAGTGAAATGGAGAAAAGATCC
>JBGTGJ010000071.1:0-9549 GCA_041746775.1 bacterium | reverse complement strand
TTGTGATTACCGGTGGCAGCCGAGGGATTGGTCGAGAGATGGCGATTCGCTTTGCTAAAGACGGCGCCAATATCGTGATTGCAGCAAAATCGGTGCAAGAGGGGAAGCTGCCGGGGACAATTTATTCCGTTGCTGAAGAAGTAGAGAAGGCAGGAGGAAAGGCGTTACCTATTCCGGTCGATCTTCGATTTGATGACACCGTCATCCAGATGGTCCAGAAAACGGTGGAGACTTTTGGAAAAATTGATGGGTTGATTAACAACGCTGGGGCGATTTCTCTGAGTAATTTAGAAAATACACCGATGAAAAAAGCGGATCTAATGTTGTCTCTCAACTTACGTGGAGTTTTGCTCTGCAGTCAGCTCTGTATTCCTCATATTAAGAAAGCTGGCGGTGGGCATATTTTAAATCTTTCTCCACCGATCAGTTTAGATCCGAAATGGTTTGGAAATCATGTCGTCTACACAATCTCGAAATTTGGCATGACGATGGCGACGATTGGGATGGCGGAAGAACTCCGTCCTTACAAGATTGGAGTCAACTCGCTCTGGCCCCGCACGATGATTGCGACGGCTGCGACAAAAATGTTGTTGGGAGAAGAGGGCTGGAAAAATTGTCGGACGCCCGAGATCATGTCGGATGCGGCCTATGAGATCTTCACGAGTGACCCAGTCAAATTTACGGGAAATAGTTTATTGGATGAGGCGTTTCTTCGCGAGCGGGGATATCAGGATTTTGATAAGTATCGTTGCGATCCGAAGGAAGAGCCTTCGTTCGATTTGTTTGTCGATTCTTGAATGATTCGAACTCCGCCCATTAACCCTGCTTGATTACCAAGTTCGGCCTGCACCACCTCGACCATCGCCGCCGTCGTCTTATACATTCTGCGTGGTATTTCTCTGCGACAAGGTTCATAAAAAAACTTCCATGCCCCCGCCAATCCGCCACCGATGACGAAGCGAAAAACTCCCAGCACATTGGCAATCGAGGCGATGCCGCAAGCGAGGGTTTCCCCAAAGTGACGCCAGATGGAGAGGGCTTGTGGATCTTCGTGAGTGGCCAGTTTAACCAACTTTTCTGGTAGACAAGAATCGTTAGGATCGAGCGCACGCATTTCTTTAGATAAAAGAGAGAAGTCACTGTTTTCTAATATGTTTTTTAATTGTAATCGTAACCCACTTTGTGAGGCCCACGTCTCTAAAGTTCCTTCACTTCCTAATGCCCCCGGTAGTCCATCTCGGTCTAAAACGATATGCCCCACTTCACCGGCAAAGCCACTAGGGCCATGAAAAATCTTGCGGTTGAGGACGATCCCTCCTCCCACACCTGTTCCTAGCGTCAGCATCACGAAATCATCCCAATTTTTTCCAGCCCCTTTCCAACCTTCTCCTAGGGCGGCCTGATTGGCATCGTTATCCATATAAACAGGGAAAGGGAGTGAAGCAGATAATTCTTTTTGTAAGTAAATCTCTTTCCATTCAGGAAAGTGAGGAGACTGATAGACCACCCCATTTTTGGAATCAACGATCCCAGGGATTCCCAACGATAGCCCAACAATTTCACCTTCTTTGGTTTCTCGGTGAAATTTATGAGATTCACTACGGATTAAATCGATGAGCTTGTCCCCCTGCTGAACGGAATCGGAACTGAAAGAACGAACATTGAGAATGGTTCCTTGCGAATCGAGTAGAGCGATTCGTAGGGAAGTGCCACCAAGATCGACTGTGAGATAAAGAGGGCTGGTCATTTTTTGCACTTGCTAAAATACATTGCTAGTTGCCCATAATCAATAGCTTTGTTAGTGGGGCCGGCATGACTATTAAATTTGGAACCGATGGATGGCGCGCGATTATTGGCGCCGATTATACTTATGAAAATGTTGCGAAGGTGCTTCAGGCCTTTTGTGATCTGCATCATACCAACTCCAATAAGTTAATCGTCGTAGGGTATGATCGTCGTTTTTGTAGTAAGCAGTTTGCCGAAGAGGCGACTCAAGTTTTATTAGGGAATGGTTTTCAAGTTCTTCTCTCCCAACAATTTTGTCCTACCCCGTGTGTCTCCTGGATGACGCAACATCGGAAGGCCTTGGCCGGCGTGGTGATCACGGCGAGTCATAATCCATATCAATGGAATGGAGTGAAGTTCAAAGAATCGGATGGGGGGAGTGCTTCTCCGGATTATACCAATCGTATCGAAAGAGAAATTCTCTTAAACGATCAAAGACAACAACCCCCTAAGAAAAAATCATTGGAAGAAGGGATTCGCGAGGGTCGACTCGAATTTTTTGATCCGCATCTGGATTACTTGAAACAGCTTCGAAGGATGGTGAATATCCCCTTAATTCGTCGTGCGAAGTTAAAAATTTTGATGGATCCACTGTATGGCTCTGGCAGCCATTTTATCTCCAAACTTTTAGGGCCGATGGTGAAGGAAGTTAGGACGGAAGAAAATCCCGGTTTCGGAGGGGTCAATCCCGAACCGATTGAATCGAATTTAAAAAGTTCCATGCAAGAGGTGGTTCGGTCTCGTTCTCATGTCGGTTTGGCCACCGATGGGGATGCCGATCGGATTGGAGCGATCGATGAGAAGGGGAGGTTTGTTAGTTCACAACAGGTTTTTACGTTGATCCTTCGTCATCTTTTAACCGTAAAAAAATGGAAGGGAGTCGTGATCAAGACGGTCTCAGCGACACAGATGGTGGATCGGTTAGCGGCGCAGTATGGTTTTGAAGTTCGAGAGACACCAATCGGTTTTAAGCATATCTGTGGCGAGTTTCGTTGCGGGGATGTTTTGATGGGGGGGGAAGAATCGGGGGGGATTGGGATTACGAAACATGTCAACGAACGGGATGGACTCTTTTGCGGTCTACTATTGTTGGAGATGCTGGCGACACTTCGCAAGCCGTTTTCCAAAATTCTCGATGAACTGCAAAAGGAGTTGGGACCATTCCATTATCGTCGCCAAGACCTGCATCTGCCGGTGGAACGAATTCAGATCGTCAAAGAAAAATTAAGGCAAGGGGAGGATCCAACTTTCCCAGGATTTTCGCTTCGAAGCAAAAATCTGAAAGATGGGTTTAAATTTCTTTTTTCCGATGATAGCTGGCTTTTGATTCGTCCTTCCGGGACCGAGCCGTTACTGAGAATTTATGCAGAGGCAACCAGTTTAAAAAAGGTGCAGCAGCTGCTCTCTATCGGAAAAACCTTTGCTGAGAAGATATAAATGGATCAATCCGACCGCATATTTCCTGCCTTAGATCATCAAAAAAATCATTCGGCGTCTCCTGCTGGTTTGTTGTCGGAAGATTTGCTCCAAATTCGTGAGCAAGGACTTTCGCTAGCTCAAATCCAAGAACAGCTCGATATTTTCAAAAAAGGAAAGAGTTGGATTCCGCTCATTCGCCCCTGTTTAGCAGGGGATGGGGTCCAAAATATTTCATCAGAAAAAGCGGATGCCTTAGTGGCGTTGCATGAACGGGGTGCGAAGGCAGGGAGAATGATGGAATTTATTCCTGCCTCAGGGGCGGGAACACGGATGTTTCAACCGCTACTGCAATTTCTTTTGGACCAAGATTTGACCCCTGAAGTAGAGCGATTTCTTCAGGAACTACCCAAATTTCCTTTCTTCTCAGCGCTTCAAAAATCGGGTGAAGATGCCAAGGGATTGATAGAACATCTGCTGACAGAAAAAGGGCTTCATTATGCCGGTTTGCCGAAGGGGATGATTCCGTTTCATCAATATTCTAGCGAGATCCGAACTCCACTTGAAGAACATCTGATCGAAGCCAAACTGTTCATTCAAGATCAGACTCACGATTGTCGATTGCACTTTGTCGTTTCGCCGGCATTTTTTTCAAAAATTCAAACCTATTTTCAGGATATTGCCGATTCCGTTTCTTTCTCCGTCCAATCTCCATCGACCGATACCGTTTCTGTCGACCTTTCCTTTCATCCACTTCGAGATAAAGGTGGAAAATTGATTTTTAGACCGGGTGGCCATGGGGCATTATTAGAAAATTTGAATCAACTAAAAGGGGATATTGTTTTTATTCATAACGTCGACAATGTTCCCCATGAGTCGCATTTTCCGAAGCGCGTCTTTTATAGAAAGTTATTGAGTGGATATCTCATCGAGTTGCAAACCGAAATCTTTGCAGCCTTGGCTAAGATTAAACAAGGGGCCAACGAAGCCAAGCTTGACGAGATTAGCGAATGGATTCAGCAAACGATGGGGATTACTTCGGTAGCGGGGTGGAAAACTTTTACTTCTGCGGATAAGCGGGCTTATCTCTTTCATCGATTAAATCGTCCACTTCGAGTCTGTGGCGTGATTAAAAAAGAAGGGGATGTGGGAGGGGCTCCGTTTTGGGTTCGTGATGCCGAAGGGGGAGAGTCGCTGCAATTTATTGAGGAGTCTCAGGTCGATGAAAATTCTTTCGAGCAAAAAAAGATCTTTCATGCCGCTGCTTATTTTAACCCGGTCAATATCGTCTGTGGAGTTAAGGATTATTTAGGAAATCCTTTTAATCTAAAAAAGTTTACTGATCCGCGATTAACGATTCTGACTAAAAAATATCAAAATGGGAATTGGGTGCAGGCTTTGGAATGGCCTGGGTTGTGGAATGGGGGGATGGCGGGGTGGAACACGGTATTTGTTGAAGTCCCACCGCTGACCTTTACTCCGGTAAAGACTTTCCTCGACTTGCTTCGTCCTGAGCACCAAGCTGCTTCTTAAACTCTTCGATCATTTCTACGGGAACTGGGTCGATTCCATATTCCATTGCCAAATAATAAGAGGTGTAATCGGCCAACATCGAGCTTTCAAACATCTGATGAAGGAGCACTTTTCCCAAAAGTTTCACTCGCTGGATCGGAATCTTACTTCCCAATAATTTTTCCATCTCATCCATCCTCTGAGCGATCCGCGGATGCATCGAAGGGCTTTCTAAATAGATCAGGCTGGGGTTCATCAGGAGTCGAGTAAACCCAACCATTTCGTTGTGGTTGAGTTCGGGGAAGACATTATAAAAGCTTTGTATCTTAGCATTTTCATTGAGTTTTATTTTCCAAATTCGACAAGCTCCGTTTAAAGAGGCGGGGGCGTAAACGATGGGGATTCTTTCACTCAAATCCTTTGCAAGCGCTTTCCCATTCGCTTCCAATCGTTCTCGGTTGTCTTTTAGAAAACCCGAGAGTTGTTCTAATTTCCCTTCATGATTCTCGGTTAAACCTAAGCGATGCAGGATGCCTAAAAGCGCACCAAAAAAATATCCAGTGGCGCAACGGGGTTGAATACAATCGGGAATGGAGAGGAAAGGGAGAGAGTGGCGTTTTGCGAGATTTTCTAACTCTCCACCATTTGACATGAGAATTGATGGACATTTTTTTCTAAGCCCATCTTCGAAAGCGGTTAGCGTCTCTTCGGTATTTCCAGAAAAGGAAGAAAAGATCACGAGGTCTTGGCTTCCAGTATTTTCAGGTAATTGATAATCGCGAATAATCTGTAGGTGAATTTTTCCGCCAAAATAATCATTGGCCAGATCGGCAGGAAGGGCGCTTCCACCTAGGCCAACATAGAAAATTCGTTTCGGAGATTTTTCAGCCAAAATAGAGAGATTTGGAATCTCTTGGGCGAGCTTCCAACCTGACAAAAATTGTTCCGGAAATTGTTGAATGGTGTTGTAAATTGTAGGCTCCTTTTTCTGACCTGCCTAACACCGGTCCCCTCGATTGACAAGGGGGGTTGATTGATTGGTTGTCCCTTCTTTTTATTTCGCTATAATCATCAGCGTGAGTCATCCTACTTCAACCAGTTGGTCCGATCTGCCAGATGAGGAGCTTTTGGAGAAACGGATTTGTGATCTTCAGCTCAGTATCGTTGGCAGCGAAATTGAGCTGCTAATCCAAACATTCTATCGCGAATTAGATGATAAAAGATTGGTCTATCACCCCCCTTGTTATTTGGCGGATGAGTGGTTTGTTTTGGAAGGAAGTAGCATTATTGGTATCCCATTTTATCTCGCACACCCCCGACTAAAAAAATTAGAACAAAAGATGATGCTTGAAGTGGAAGGCGGAGCTTCTTCAGAATTCATGAAGCTTTTAAGACATGAAGCTGGCCACGCTTACTTTTACGCCTACGGCTTTAACAAAAATCCCAAGGTCCGTCGTCTCTTTGGTCCTTCTCCCAAAGAGATTCCTGAATCGTATCGTCCCAAGCCATACAGCAAAAGTTATGTGAAGCATCTTGAAAATTGGTATGCGCAAGCTGAGCCGGATGAGGATTTTGCGGAGACGTTTGCGGTTTGGATGACTCCTGCTTTCGACTGGAAGAGTTATTACAAAGGATGGCCTGCCTTAGAGAAGTTGGAGTTATTAGATCAGCTTCTACAAAAAATTTCTGGAAAAACTCCAGCTCAACTCAATATCGAAAAGAGTTATTCGGCGGAAAGATTAACCTCGAAGTTAAAGACATATTATCGTCGTAAACAAAAACTATTCGCTCAAGATTACCCTGACTTTTATGATCGGGACCTTACGCAGATTTTTTCGTTGGACTCGAGTGGTGAACCGGCAGGGGAGTTTATTCGAAAAAATCGGAAAAAAATTCTCGATAAAGTGACTCGTTGGACCGGTGAGAAAAAGTTTATCGTCAATAATCTCATCAAAAGGCATATTGAACGGTGTCAGGGGCTAAAGTTGCGCTTACATCATTCCGAAGCAGAGACGATGCTTGAACTTGTCGCTTATCTCGCTTCGATGGTTTCAAACTATATCTACACTGGAAAATTCAAACCGGTAGTTTAACGCATGAGTAAAAAACTCAAAGTCCTATTAGCTTTCGATGATCCGAACCTGGTTTCTGATGAGGATAAGCCAGAGCAATTTCTCAAAGCTCCGGAACGGCATGCCGAGCTGCATGTCTTTCAAGCATTAAAACAACTGGGGCATGAGGTGAAAATTTTTTCGGTGTATGATGACGTGAAGAGTCTTGTTGAGGCGATTCATTTCTTTCAGCCGGATATTGTGTTCAACCAGATCGAGCAGTTTTGTGGCGACTCGTTTCAAGAGAGAAATGTGATCGGATTGTTGGAGATGCTAAAAACCCGATATACCGGTACTGGTTCTTCGGGATTACTGCTTTGTAAGAATAAAGGGCTAACAAAAAAAATTCTCACTCATCACCGAATCAAGACCCCAGATTTTGTGGTGATTCCGAATCACTCCCGAATTTTTCCCCCTCGAAGGTTAAAGTATCCTATCGTGGTGAAGCCACTTCGTGAGGAGGCGAGTTATGGAATTTCCCAAAACTCGTTTGTCGAAAACGATCAGGCGTTTACAGAACGGGTCAAGTTTGTCCACGAATCGATGGGGCAAGATGTGATTGCTGAGGAATATGTCGAAGGGCGAGAGTTGTATGTCGGAGTTTTGGGGAACAAAAGGTCCAAAGTATTACCCCCTCGTGAATTGATCTTCGCGAAAGTTTCAGAAGAAGATCCGAAGATGGCAACGTTCAAAGCAAAGTGGGATGAAGCGTATCGGAAAAAATGGGGGATTAAAAATTGTTTTGCCGAATCTCTTTCCGAGATCGCGCTAAAAAAAATTGAGACCGTAGCGAAGAAAATTTACGATTGTCTCTATCTAAAAGGATACGCTCGACTTGATATTCGCTTAACACCTGAAAACGAAGTGATGGTCCTTGAGGTTAATCCCAATCCGCATATTGCCAAGGATGAAGATTTTGCCATGGCTGCTGCCAAGGCGGGGATCGAGTATGAAGATTTAATCCAGCGAATTTTGAATTATGGTTTGGAGGATTAGCCCGGTTACAACCATTTTTTTCTTTTGAAGAACCAAAGCATTCCACCTGCCAGTGCCGCCATGAATCCCCAGAGGATATAGTAAAACCCTTTCCAGTGAAATTCTGGCATGTAATCGAAATTCATTCCGTAAACCCCAACGATAAAAGTAAGTGGCATGAATATCGTAGCCGCAATCGTCAAACGCTGCATAACGAAGTTGAGTTGATGGGAGGATTCAGTCATTCGGATTGTTAAAATTGCAGCATAGACGTCAAATACTGAGCTGGCATGTTCTCTCAAATTCTCCAATTCATGTAGCAGGGCCTGCATCTCGCCGATCGTGCTTTTCAAGTAAGGTTGCACCTTGGGATGGATGAGACTGATGGCTGGCTCTTCATTGAGTTGCTTGATCGCTTCCCTTTCGGGCAAAAGACTTTTGCGCATGGTGGCGACCAGTTTTTTAAATTTGAGGATCTGGTTGAGAATCTCCTTATCATGGTCTCCGCGTAGCATTTGTTGTTCGATTTCATCCAACGTCCCCTGCCACTCTTCCATCACCGGTTCGTAATCTTTGATGGCCAGAGCTAAGAGGTGAAATAAAACAAAACTTGGAGAGACGCCCAACGTATCTTTTGGATTGTGCAAAACCTTTTGTTTGACGGAAGCAAAGGTCCTAGCAAGATTTTTGTCATGTAAAGTGACGATATAATTTTCAGAAAAGAAAATTTCAAATTCTCGACGTTCACAGCTCTCGGTTTCAAAATTATAAAAGAGCCGGTGCATAGCCAATAAGCCATAATCTCCATACAGATCGATTTTTGGAATCTCCACTCCTAATAAGGCATTTTCAATCGCGAGAGGGTGAAAATTGAAGAGGTTTAAGAGCAGGTCGATTTCGTCATCATCAGCATCTTCAATATCGACCCAGATCTTGCGGTTCCCTTTTTTGAGGGAGTCTTTCAGAATCTCCAAGTCTTTCGTTTCAGCCACCCCTTCATGAGGGGAGTAAAGAATGATATTATACATGAGGGAAATTTATCAAAAATTGATTTTCAAAGGTATGATTTTATTTTTCTTGGTGTTTTAGAGAGAGGGTTAGTTCAAAGGTAGCCACTGGTTCGTCGCCAGAAATTTTGGGTGTCGTAGCGGTGATGTGCAGTGTTTGATGTGTTCTTTTCTTCTCTCGAATGGTTTCAGTCACCTGTTTCTGGATCTTTTTTCCATCCTCACAAATAAAATGAACATCTGCTTCCGGTCTTTTTAGAAAATTGGCTTTAAAATCTTTGAAGACAAGTGAAACCTTTTTGCCACTCTTTCGAATCGCCTGTTGTGCCAAAAGACCTCCCGCACAGTCTGCCCCCATCGCCAGAGTTCCAAAATACATGGAGTGGAGGTGGTTACGGGTCCATCGATTTAATGGAATTCGCACTTCGGCACGAGCATCATTTATTTTGATGACGGTGGGACGAACCGAAAATAACAGTGGAATATTGATGAGCCCAAAGGCGCGGAGGCGAAGGGTATTTTTGATGTCTGCCATGGTACTTTCATGCCCGACCTAAGCTAACAATGCAAGAAAGAGAATCTTAAATAGCGCAAAAAATTAGTTCGATTTTTTCCTTGAGGGGCTAAAGTTAGAAACAGTATCATTATCTATTGAGAGGAGTTGGTCATGTCTCCTGCTTCTCCGGACAAAATCCGTAGTTTTACTCTGTTAGGTTCTTCTGGCAGTGGTAAAACCTCACTTG
>JBGTGJ010000070.1:0-14341 GCA_041746775.1 bacterium | reverse complement strand
ATAGGCAATGATTGGGTCACTGCAGATATGCAGTCTAAAGCAGAAGAATATCTCGAGAAGTTAGAAACCGCACTTCGAGAAAAAGCCACTCTACCCAAACCTCCATTTGAAGATTACTACTATCCCGGCAAAGTCATTCTGGAGGTTGAAGGGAAATCGACGCCGATTTCGTCCGGACTCATGATCCAACGCCCTGAAACCGCTCCCAGCATGGAAAAGTTTAAAGTAGAGGTAGAAAGAATTGATTTGGAACAAGGAATAATGTGGCTAAAAGCATTGCGGGCAAAGAAAGATGGAACATTTCCGGTCTATCAATTTCAATTCACTGGGCATCCCCCTTTCCAAATCGGCAATAAGATTTATCTTCTTCCTCCAGGCAAAGGGGGAATTGGATCAGTCTACCGAACCATCGGAACTTCTGCTGGGACCATGAGCCTTCTTCAAGAGGTTCAACAATTGAGAGACACTTGGATGGACCCTAGAAAAAAACAAAAAATACGCCTTCAGACATTTAAGGATTATTTTAGACGATTATTCGATTTTCCTGAGAATAGTTATGAACTCAAGACCGAGGTGAATTATCTCATTCACCTGTTTAAGAATTCTAATTGCTCCATCCTCGACCCAATAAATCATGTCCTCCGGAGTATGCCTATGAAGGCCTTTGAAGCGATGTTGCCCAAATTACCCAGAGGGGATGATCTGATCTACGAAGGAGCACGTACCTTGCGAAAAATCTTTTTGAATAAAGATTTACCAAAAGATTTAAGAAGAGATGCGGAATCGGTTTATGATGCGATGATGATACAGAATAGACTTCGTTCAGAAGACCCGAGAACGGATCAGGAGGCTGAAGAGTTATTAGAGTTTGTTAGGGATGAAAGTAATCCTAAACCTGAGCGTGATTCCGCATTGAGAGCCCTTGATTTACTGCTCAATTACCATGCGCTCGTTCGGCCAGAAAGCGATAGAAATTATCAAAGAGTTGTTAGTCGACTGAGGAGATCAGGGCAATAAATCATCCATCTCACTATTTTCTTGTTCCTCTTAAAAAATCTGTTAAGGAACTTCTCATGAAGAAAATAACCTTCATCTTAGCCCTAGTCCTACTCACCGCCTGCGGCGCCCGCATCCCCTCGCAGGCCAAGACCGCCAAAATGGCGACCAAATATTTCAATAAGTATGGGGATAAAAATAAAGAGACCATTTTTTATAAAAACAAAGTTACCTCGGTCGATGTTCAAGAAGTTCAAGAGATGCAAAAAGACCTCGCGACCGGTTTTATGGTTGTTAAACTTCAGGATGATACTCAAGTCCCCGTCATTATGACTTTTCTCCGCAAACCTCCCCGCGGCTGGCGCCCTAGTGGGTGGGAATGGGTGCAGAAATAAAGGTTTGATAAAAAATAGACTTACCGTCCGTACTCACCTCAATCATTCCATTTTGATCCGTTCGTAAAATTTTGATCCCCCGCTCCTCTAGTCTTTTAATCACATCAGGGTGAGGAAGATGATATCGATTATCCCTTCCTGCACTGAGAATCGCTAACTGAGGATTGACCTTTTCTAAAAAATCCCATGTCGAAGAAGTTGCGGAACCGTGATGAGCTACTTTGAGAACTTGGGAACTTTTAAGGAAAGGAAATATCTCCATCTCCCCTCTCGCCTCGACATCTCCCGTTAATAAAAAACAGATCTGCTGATAACAAACCCTTATTACTAAACTTTGATCATTATCTTCCCAATCCGCTTGGTTGATGGGAAGCTCCTCCGGAGGCCACAGTACCTCAAAACTTACAGCACCGTTTTTCCACTCCGCACCTTTCATCAATGGTTTAAGTCGCACCGATTGCCGAATCGCTTGATTCTTCAAAGAGCTAAAATCGGAATGTAAATAGAAGCTGTCACTAAACCAAAATTCTTTGATTGGAATTTGATCCATCAGGTAAAACAACCCTTTCATATGATCCGCATCAGGATGGGTCATAACCACCGCATCGAGAGAACGAACCCTCATTTCCATCAATTCTGGAAACACCACATTCTTCCCCAAATCAAAATCGCTATAAGGAAAACCTCCTCCATCGATCAGGATTTCTTCTCCATTGGGTAGACTCAGCAGCATACTCTCCCCTTGCCCAACATCGAACATCGTTAAGCGCAATCGGTTTGGAACTTTTTCTGGGATTAAAAGTGGAAGAGAGAATAAAAGGACTGAAATCGAACCACAGAATAACCCCTTTTTCCAGCGAGGAATCAAAAGAAGGCCAATCATCAACAGAAGATAAGCACACCAATGTATGGGGGATAATGAACCGACGTTCCAAGCGGCGAAAGGGAGAGCGGCAAGCTTTTCCATCACTTGAATGACGAAGCTGATAATCTTTTCTAAAATAGAAAGTATTATCTCCCCCCACTCAGGTCGAAAATAGATAAAACCAACCCCCAACAATCCAAGTGGCAATACCAATATCGTAAATATCGGAACAAAAAGCAGATTGCAGATCGGAGCAATCAAAGAGACTTGGTGGAACGTATGGGCAAGCAGCGGAAACAGCACAAGGTTAACAGCCATGGTAGAATAGAGGCTTATCCCAATCCAAAAAATCCCTCGCTGCCACCATTGACGAAGATCGGTTTTTTTCCAATGAATGAGGGTGCGTGGAAAAAAATAGATCGCTGCAACTGAAAGAAAAGAAAGCTGGAAAGAAAGATCGAGTAAGAAAAAGGGGTTGGAGAGTAGAAGGAGAAAAAATACTAAAAGGAATAATGAAACAAATTTTCTTTTCCAACGAAGAATAAGAGCCAATACGATAAAAACTGATGTCCCCACAGACCGCAGGACCGATGGGGTCATCCCCACCATCAGGGCGTAAAAAATCAAAGGAAATAGAGCGATTCCAAGTGGGATAATGCGTGCCAAACCATTATTAGAAAGTTTTGTTGAGAGTGAAAATAGAAAATAGAGTGGAAAATAAAACAGAAGTAACAAAAGAGAAAAATGCAATCCAGAGATCACCAAAACATGAGTCAGGCCAGTCTTACGAAATAATTCAGCCGTTTTTTGCGGCATCTCTGCGGTGACCCCGACCAACAATTCTTGAAGAACTCCACGACTTTCAGGAAGAGAAATATAGCTTTTTAAAGAGGCAAGAATCTCTCTCCGCACTCCAGCGGTCATCCGATAAAATATAGGTGCTTCCCGTGCTAAACTAAGCCATGCCACCGCATCTACTCGAGCCAACACCATCACCCCTCGAGTTTTAAGATAAAAAGGATAATCAAAACTGTGCGGATTTTGAAAACGCTGCGGCAATCGAAATCGTGCGTAGGTACGATAGACCTCTCCTGGTAAAACGGAACATTCCGTTTCTGGAATAGTGATTTGGATTCCCAAATGAAGCGGACGAAATTTATCTTCTTCATACCAGCCAAGCAGCTTTGCTGAAAATCGACTGCTTTTCGAACCAACCTGGCAATATTCCTTCGCTTGAATAAGTATTTGTATTCGACTCTTTTGCTGGGTCCATTCTTGAATCTCCGTCGGTAGATTTTGATGAAGGCCTTTCTCAACAAATCCCCACCCATACAAAAGGGAAATCAGTGAAATGAGGAGCACCCCTCTTTTGCCTTTGAATTGCGGGATATTAAAAAAACAAAGAACGATCAATAGAAGCAACGGATAGAGCAGCTCACTTGCCGGTGGGCCAAAAGCTGAGAGCAAAATACCACTACTCGAGGCAATGCTGGGAAGTAGCAGAGGATATCGCTGAGAATATTGCCGAATCACCGGAGGCATTAATGCAAAAGCAGGACCCAATGATCGGTGTTTAAAAAAAAAGGGGCGATCTTTTCGATCGCCCCTTGGTTGGAATTGAACTCTCTGATTAAGAGCAAGTAGAGCGAATTAATTCACGCTTCGGTTCCATACTCACGTTTTGGAAGACGCTATAAATCTTAGTATTGTAAGCGGAAGTCTCACAACAATACCGATCTTCAACAGGATGAGTAGGAGCTCCACCAAAATGATGCGCACAAGCACCAAAGTCACTCATTTCATCGAAACCGAAGTATAGCGCAGAATAAGTAGTATCAATGCACGATTGAACTGTATCATGGCATTCCTGCGAACTTGAATCACTCACCTCAATCGAAGCAAAACTTTCACAATATTCTTTCGCCATGTATTGGATTGCCTGCTCCGAAATAGTTACCTGAATTCCTTCGACCCCATCTTGATCCGGATCGCAGGCAATCGTCTCAACTGGCCCAGGTGCTCTGAGTTGTCTACCAATGACCGTGGGAAGCTGGTTAATGATGGGACTTCTAAAAGTACCCGCAGCACTGAGTGATGGAAAATTTGGCGTGGCAGTACTGCTAGGTAGAAGACCTCGATCACGCAAATCTTCCACGCGATCTCTAAAAATCTCCGTAGATTCATCCCCTATTACCAACGGTCCTAACACGGGACCTGTCGGAGCTGGGATCAATTCTGGATCAGGAATGGTGGGATTTGCTTGAGGAGGCTCTGCTGCCGGTGGCTGAGCTACAACCCCTTGATCGTTGGAAGGTGGATTAAACGGATATTCGGTTAATTCATCCACGCATGCATTTAATGATAAAAAAACAAAAAGAACAAAAAAAGATAACCCTAACTTTTTGATACCCATTTTATTAACCCCCCTTAATTTAAAAGACTTGGTCGACAACCCCTGCCAACCATGTCCCCTATATTGCTTTCTATTATCGGCCCGCCTCTGCTAAAGAGTTGCTCTCAATCTTAATCACCTCTCCTTTGCAAGGAGAGGGTTAGGGTGAGGTAGAACGTCGCATAACACACCACGTCAATGAAAAATCATACCCCGCAAACCCTGATTTCTATTGATACCGGCGGCACTTTCACCGATTTTGTCGTGTTAAGCCCCACGGGTTTAACCACTCATAAAGTACTCTCCACCCCTCACGATCCCTCTTTGGCCATCTCTCAAGGACTGAAAGAGTTGGGATTGAAACAAAACTTCTCCATCGTTCACGGCACGACAGTTGCCACCAATGCTCTACTAGAAGCAAAAGGGGCTCGTGTTGTTTTGATAACTACCGAGGGATTTGAAGATGTTTTGGAAATTGGCAGACAAAACCGTTCCAAACTCTACGATCTTGAGATCGATGCACCTCCGCTACTGGTGGAAAGTCATCGACGTTTGGGAATTAAGGAAAGAATCGATGCAAAAGGGAAAAGGCTACTCGTTCTATCCGAAAATGAAATTCGAACTCTTCTCAAAAAATTAAAGAAACTTTCTTTTGATTCCATCGCCATCTGCCTTCTCTCTTCTTACAAAAATCCGATTCATGAAATACTCCTCGCGAATAAACTCAAAACATTCAAAAAACCTCTGAGCCTCTCTTCAAAAATATCTCCAGAATTTCGCGAATACGAACGCTGCTCCACCACCTGTGTGAATGCCTACGTCGCTCCCATCATGTCGCAATACTTGAACCGTCTTGAGAAAAAAATCCGACAACCGATCCGGGTGATGCAGTCGAATGGCGGAAGCCTTTCGATCCGCGAAGCAACGGAGGAAGCTGTTAGAACTTTGCTATCTGGCCCCGCAGGCGGAGCGCTAGGAGCTTTGGCAGCAGCAAAAGAATCAGGAATCGATAAAATCCTAAGTTTCGACATGGGGGGAACTTCGACGGATATGAGTTTAATGAATGGAACGTTGGAGATGACCAGCGAGAGCGAGGTAGGCGGGCATCCCGTGAAAACTCCGATGATACGAATTGATACGATCGGCGCTGGTGGAGGATCGCTGGCGTGGGTCGATGCCGGTGGAGCACTCCGCGTCGGTCCACAAAGCGCCGGGGCAGATCCCGGACCGATCTGCTACGGTCGTGGTGGATCGCAAATGACGATCACCGATGCCCATGTCTGGTTGGGAAGGATTCCTCCCCAACATTTTCTCGGTGGAACCATGTCTCTTCATCCCAAGAAAATTAAAAAACCACTTCAAGCCCTCGCAAAAAAATTGCGGCTTTCTGAACTAGCAACAGCTGAAGGAATTATTGCAGTGGCCAATGCCAACATGGCCAAGGCGTTGCGCGTCCTTTCATTAGAACGCGGATACGATCCGCGTCTTTTTACTTTGGTACCTTTTGGAGGAGCTGGTGGGCTCCATGCCTGTGAACTGGCCGATGCGTTGGGCATGAACCGTGTGTTGATCCCTCATCACCCTGGACTTCTTTCCGCGATCGGAATGGCTCATGCCGACTGGGTGAAGGATTATGTCAAAACGGTTTTACTAAAAGAAAATCAGATGAGCACTTCGAAATTAAAGATTCATTTCAAAGAACTCGAAAAAAGAACGATCCAGGATGCCGCTCGCGAACGGTTTTTAAAACGACAAATCCGTTTCAAAAAACAACTCGATGTCCGTTACGTGGGACAAGGTTATGAATTAACCATTGAAGAAACGCCCCACATCCGCGGCGCTTTCGAAACCTCTCACCAGAAGAATTTTGGATATCTCCACAAAGATCGCCCCATCGAAATCGTCAATATCCGCCTTCAGGCAAGAGTTTCAATTCTCTCCCCTTCCGTTTTTTCCTCAGCGCTGGAAAGGAAGGGGAAAGGAGAAAAGGAACTTATAAAAACCCAATATAAAAATAAAATTTGGAATGCCTCTCTCTATCAACGAGACAACTTAAAAATAGGAAACTCCATTTCAGGCCCAGCAATCATTGCGGAATACAGTGCCACGACCTTGGTGCCTCCCGGATGGAGTGGGATGAAGCAAAACAACCAAAACCTGATTTTAGAAAGAAAATGAAAACCATTACCCCCATCGAACTCGAAATCTTCAAAAACCTCTTCGCCTCCATCTGCGAAGAGATGGGGGTCGTGCTCTGCCGAAGTTCATTTTCTCCGAACATCAAGGAACGAAGAGATTTTTCCTGCGCTATTTTTGACTCTCAAGGAAACTTGATCTCCCAAGCGGCCCACATTCCGGTGCACCTTGGCTCGATGCCACTCAGCGTGAGAGCGGCACTCCAAGCCTTTCAACTGCGACCGGGGGATGCCGTCATTCTCAATGATCCCTATCGTGGAGGAACTCATTTACCTGACATTACTTTGGTCACTCCCGTATTTCTTGGGAGTGAGCGCAAACCTCGATTCTTCACCGCCAACCGCGCCCATCACGCCGACGTTGGGGGCAAATCCCCCGGCTCGATGCCACTCGCAAAACACCTTGAAGAGGAAGGGGTCGTCATCCCCCCTACCCTCTTTCAACATCGAGGAAAGCTGAATAAGACCTTCTTAAAAAATTTCCTAAACGAAGTGCGACGACCGGATGAACGGAAGGCCGATCTACTGGCCCAGCAATCGGCAAACCTTTTGGCGGAGAAACGACTGATTGAGCTCACCAACGAATATGGAATCAAAAAAATTCTTAAGGCAATGACCACTTATCGAAACTACGAAGAGAAAATCACTCGCAAAGCGTTAGCCCAGATTCCAAAGGGGACTTATCGTTTTGAGGATTATTTGGATGACGATGGTTTTTCCAATCACCCCGTCAAGATTTCTGTCACACTGAGCGTGAAAAAGGATCAGGTAGAAATCGACTTCTCCAACTCAGCTTTGCAAACCGTAGGACCGGTCAATGCCACCTACGCGATTACCCTTTCGGCCGTCGCCTATGTCTTTCGTTGTCTCGTGTTGCGGCTTACGGGAGAAGATTGTCTCTCTCTCAAGCCTCTCCTCCTAAAAACAAAAAAAGGAACTGTCGTGGATGCGAAATATCCTGCCCCCGTTGCGGGAGGAAATGTGGAAACCAGTCAGCGCATCGTCGATGTGCTTTTTGGTGCGCTCGCTCAAGCACTCCCGAAAATGATTCCGGCCGCCAGTCATGGGACGATGAACAATATCGCTTTTGGGAATGAGCGCTTCACTTATTATGAAACTCTGGCCGGTGGGATGGGGGCAAGACCTAATAAAGATGGTTTGAACGCAATCCACACTCACATGACCAACACTTTGAATACGCCGATCGAGACGATTGAAAGCGAACTCCCGGTGAGGATTCTCACCTACAAAATTCGTCCACATTCCGGGGGCAAAGGGAAATTTAATGGAGGGAATGGATTGATTCGAGAATACCAATTTTTAGAAAAGACAGAAGTTTCTCTACTCACCGACCGGCGCAAAACAGCTCCTTATGGGCTTCAGGGAGGAGAAACAGGAAGATGCGGAAAAAACTGGTTCATCACGTCAAAAGAAAAAAGGAAGTTGCCAGGAAAAACTGAATTAAAAGTAAGTCGAGGGGATCGGATTCGAATCGAAACACCGGGGGGAGGAGGATGGGGACAAACCTAAACCCGCTCTTGACGAACCCATACTTAAACTATATTCTAAACCTATACTTAAACCTAGTTCTGATTATAGGAAATAACATGGAAAAAATAGTACCTATCAGCGACCTTCAAACCAAAACCAAAGAAATTATCGAAGGGGTGAAAAAAACCGGGGATCCTGTCGTGATAACCCAAAGGGGTCGACCTGCAGTACTTGTCGTTAATTACCAAGAGTACGAAGGGATGATCCATACACTTGACGAAATGAGTTACCCCGATTGGTCTGAAAGGCTTAAGGAAGCCGAAGCAGATTCTAAAAACAGGAAAGGAATTACTCTCGCTAAAGTTAAGAAGAAGGTCATGGCAAGGAGAAAAGCTTCGTGACTTCCGTTGAATTTCTTCCCCGAGCTGAAAAAGATCTGATAGCCCTTCCCCCTGATCTGCAAGACGAAATTCTATCCAAGATCGAGGTATTGCAACAATTCCCGCAAATAGGTCCACGAATGGATAGGTCCTTTTCTCAATATCGTTATCTTCTCGCAGGAAAAAATCGCTATAGAATTATCTACAAAATAATCTCTTCAGGGAAGGTTCAAATCGCCTACATTAGACATTGTCGACGTCAAGTTGGACTGAGGATCGTTCATTAGATGAGTTAAGACTTTCTTTTAATAAACCTAATCCGATGATGAGGACGGCTAATAGTGGGAATCTCTTCTTTCTTAAGTACACTGATCGAACCATCAATTTCCAAAACTGCTAAACTCACCTCTTCGATATTAGAAATCCCGTGTTCTCGAAAAGACTGATATAATTCTTCTGAGGATAATTTTTCTTTAAATAAATTTCTCTCTAAAACCTTCCCATCATGAACCAGAAGTGTGGGAGTCCCTTCGATCCATCGTCGCGCTTTGCCAGACCGCCACGCCAAACTATTAACAATAAAGTTAAGTGCCAGCAAAGTCCCAGCAGATACTATTCCCCCCATGAGCGAAGTATCGGGACCGGTCATCGCATTCTGCACGGCATTGGCAATTAATAACAGCAAGACCAAATCAAAGGGGGTGAGTTGCCCAACCTCTCGCTTGCCAGTAAGGCGAATTCCAAACAGCACAAAAATATAAATGAAAGAGGTCCGAAGAATAATTTCGAGCAAGGTGTGATTAAAAATCCACATATTTAAAAACCTTCCAGAATTCCCATATCTAGCCCGCACCTTCTGATCAAGATTTTAAAGTGAATGAGACCAGAAAAATGAGTTATAATATTAAGGATGCAATCAACCTCACCTGATATCCTTATTATTGGTGCTGGAATATTAGGCTCCGCCACTGCGTGGCATCTAGCACGGATGGGAGAAAAAGCGATCACCGTCATCGACCTTGATCTAGCGGGAACTTTTAGTTCCTCAGAACTCAATGCAGGCGGCGCGAGGGCCACCTGGTGGCACCCGGTCAATGTCGATCTCTCGTGGTTGTCGATCAAATTTTATGAAACGATTGCCGATGAGATTCAATTTTTTCAAAAGGGTTATCTCTTTCTCCATAACTCGACGAAATGGAAAATCGCTCTACAAAAAAAGGAGATTTACCAATCACGCGGAATTCCAGTCGATTACCTCAAACCATCGGAACTCTCCTCTTTCATCCCTGAGTTCGAAAATTTGAAAGGAATTGCGGGAGGAACTTTTTCTCCGAAAGATGGGCTACTCGATCCTCACTTGCTGCGAGAATATTATCGGAATCATGCCAAAGAGCTTGGAGCTCAATTTTTGGATCATACCTACGTCCAACAGGTAGAGCAAAAATCAAACAAGATTGAATCGGTCCATACGCTTCACTACGAGGGAACCAGTTCGTTGGGAGAGGAGAAGTTTGAAAAGATCCTCACCACTCACCAAATCGACGACTTGCAAAATTGGAAAGAACTGATCTTCCAACCCAAAATCGTCATCAACTGTACCGGCGCCTGGCTACCGATCACTTCAAAACTTTATCAACGCCCTTTACCTATCCAACCCGTACGAAGACAGATTTCACTCTTCTCTTCTCATGAGGAAGACTTTTCCGGAAAAGGGATGATTGTCGATAGCTCGGGGCTTTATATGCATCCGGAGGGATCTCATACCGGTCTTGTGTTAGCGGGTTACTCCAATCGTGATGAAAAGCCAGGTTACTCCTTCAAGTATGATGGAGAACCGTTCTTCGATCGCAAGATTTGGCTCCGCCTCTATCGCCGTGGTAATCGCCAGCATTTTGCAGCCATCAAACATGTGCGCGGCTGGTCCGGGCTTTATGCGGTAGGCCCAGATAAGACAGGGATTCTTTGGCGTGTGGAAGGAATAGATAATCTCTATGAATTAGGAGCTGCCACTGGTCGTGGTGTGATGCAGTCCTATGCATTGGGACTTCTTCTGGCAGAGCTCATGATCAAGGGTCGTTTTGAGACCTTCGATGGATCGGTGCTTTCTGCCAAAAGATTTCAAACAGGAAAGTTAGCGAACGAAGTGCTCGACATTTAAATTTTCAAAAGGGGTTTTCATCTTTTTGTTGAAAGAGTTAAAATTCACTCATTCGTGATCAGTCAAGGAACCTTATGAAAGCGATCGGCATTCAACATTTCGGAGGAAGTGAGGCAATGCAATTATTAAACCTGCCTCGCCCCAAACCCAAGGGGCATGAGGTGTTGGTGAAGATCCATGCGGCGGGCGTCAATCCAGTCGATTGGAAAATCCGTGAAGGATTACTGGAAGGACGACTTCCCCACCAATTTCCAATCGTTTTGGGCTGGGATGCTTCGGGGGTGATTGAAGAGGTTGGAGAAAAAGTTGATTTTGCCAAAGTAGGAGATGAAGTCTTTGCTTATGCAAGAAGAGAGTTGATTCACGAAGGGACATATTCCGAATATATCAATTTGGAACAGAGGCATGTTGCCCCCAAACCAAAAAATATTTCTTTTGAAGAAGCCGCAGTGATTCCACTCGCCGGATTGACCGCCTATCAAGCCCTCTTCGAGGGGATCAAACTTCAACCCAATGAAAAAATTCTCATCCACGCCGGCGCCGGTGGAGTCGGCAGCTTCGCGATTCAAATGGCGAAACATCGAGGGGCCTATGTCCTTACAACTGCGAGCGAAACCCATCATCCATATCTTAAAAATTTGGGAGCAGATGAGATTATCGATTATAAAAAAGTTAAATTTGTCCAAGAGATCCAACGAAAATTTCCGAAGGGGATTGATGCTGTATTCGACACGGTAGGAGCTGAAACCCAGCTAGAAAGTGCCGATGTTTTGAAAAAGGGGGGAAGGCTTATCTCGATTCTAGCTCTTCAACACAACGTGCTGAAAGAAAAAGGGGTCGAGGCCAATTACCTCTTTGTGCGTCCCGATCATGAACAGTTGGTGAAAATTGGAAAGATGGTTGAAGCAGGGCAACTCAAACCATATATCACAAAGACGTTTCCTTTAGACCAAGCAGTCCAGGCGCTTGATCTCATTCAGACAGGACATACGGAAGGAAAGATTGTCTTAAAGGTAGTTAATTCTTAATCCCCATCGCCAACTCCATCTCCTCCAACTCTTTGATCCGATCTCGTTTCTCCGCCGCGGTTTCAAAATCCAATTTCTCCGCCGCCTTTTTCATCTCTTGGCGAAGTTTTAGAATGAGCTCGGGTATTTCTTCGATTGGGACCTCTTTCTTCTTGTCTGACTCCACGGGAACGGTAAAATAATCCTGCTCCTCCACCGTTTCGAGAATATCCTGGATACTCTTTCGAATCGTCTCGGGAGTAATTCCATGCACCCGATTGTATTCCTCCTGCAATTTGCGACGGCGATTGGTCTCTTGAATGGCACGAGCCATCGATTGTGTCACACGATCGGCGTAGAGGATGACATGCCCATTCACATTCCGCGCAGCGCGGCCGAAGGTTTGGATGAAGGAGCGTTCGGAGCGGAGAAAACCTTCTTTATCCGCATCGAGTATCGCCACCAGACTCACCTCCGGCATATCGAGCCCTTCGCGCAATAGATTGATTCCTACCAACACATCAAAAATCCCTTTGCGTAAATCACGGATGATCGCCACCCGTTCAATGGTATCGATGTCGGAATGAAGGTATCGAACTTTGAGTCCAATCTCACCAAAATATTTCGAGAGATCTTCCGCCATTTTTTTGGTGAGCGTGGTGACAAGGACTCGCTCACGGCTCGCTAAGCGTTTTCGAATCTCTTCGATCAGATGATCGACCTGATGTTTGGCCGGTTGAATCTCGACGGTTGGATCGATCAGCCCGGTCGGACGAATCACCTGCTCTGCCACCGCGTCATGAGTCCTCTCTAATTCATAAATGCCAGGGGTTGCCGAGACGTAGAGAATCTGATCGGTCAATTTCCTAAATTCATCAAACTGGAGTGGGCGATTATCCAGCGCGGAAGGAAGGCGGAATCCGTAATCGACCAATGTCTGCTTGCGGGCTCGGTCACCGTTATACATCCCTTGAATTTGCGGAATGGTGATGTGTGATTCATCGGCGAACAACAAAAACTCTTTTGGAAAATAATCTATAAGTGTCGGCGGGGGTTGTCCCGGACTACGCCCCGTCAAATGGCGGGAATAATTTTCAATCCCTTTGCAAAACCCAATCTCCTCCATCATCTCAAGATCAAAGCGAGTCCGCTGTTCGATCCTTTGTGCCTCGAGGAGTTGGTTGTGCTCGTGAAAATATTTGATACGAGCTTCTAATTCCGCACGAATATTCACCACCGCACGCTTCATGGAATGTTCCCAGGTGACATAATGGCTGGCAGGATAAACCGCGATCTTGTCTAAAGATTGGAGGATTTTACCGGTGAGCGGATCGATCTCGTGGATATTTTCTACTTCGTCCCCAAAGAACTCAATCCGGATCGCTTTCGATTCTTCATGCGCAGGGAAAATTTCCACTACGTCCCCACGCACCCTAAAAGTTCCACGATGAAAATCATAATCGTTCCGGGTGTATTGAATTTTAGTAAGCTCGAGCAGCATCTCATTGCGAACTACTTGAGTCCCCTTTTCCACAAAGACGAGAAGTCCGTGGTACGCCTCGGGAGAACCCAAACCATAGATACAACTAACCGAGGCAACAATGATGACATCGTTTCTTTCGAGGAGGGAACGGGTTGCGGAGTGACGCATCTTATCGATCTCTTCGTTTATCGCTGAATCTTTCTCAATATAGAGATCCTGTGCGGGAACGTAGGCTTCCGGCTGATAATAATCATAGTAACTGACAAAATATTCGACTGCATTTTCGGGGAAGAGATTTTTGAATTCTCGATAGAGTTGCGCCGCTAAGGTCTTGTTAGGAGCCATCACCAGCGTCGGCTTTTGAATCCGCGCAATAACGTTCGCCATCGAAAAGGTCTTGCCGCTGCCAGTAACTCCAAGGAGAGTTTGTTCTTTTTTCTGATTTCGGAATCCACGAGTCAAAAATTCAATTGCTTGCGGCTGATCGCCACGTGGCTTCATGTCGGTGATGAGTTGGAAAGGTTTGGAAAGCATGGAAAAGCTATTTTACCATCCATTGGGTCGTTCCGTCAGGTCGATCTTCGAAAAGAACCCCAAGCTCTAACATCTCTTGCCTAATCTGATCTGCAAGCTGAAAATTCTTTGACTTCCTCGCCTCATGACGGGCGAGGATCTTTGCTTCGATATCGGCCACCTTGAGTCCAATCTTGGTAAGGAGCAGCTGCTTTCGCTGTGAAAAATATTCCTGATGCCCCCGAGAAAAGATCCCCAAACAATCTCCCAGCAAGGAAAGAGGAAGTTTAATCTTCTCTCGCAACTTCTCAATCTCTTCCGGCTTTGGCAGGCTATCCAAAAATCGATTGGCCTGGGAAATTAAACCAAACCCCAACGCAAGCGCTGAGGCGGTATTAAAATCATCATCCATCACCTCTTCAAATCGATGATTAAATTCATCCAACAATTTCCAAAGTTCTATTTC